>QQUD01000820.1 GCA_008501785.1 Chloroflexota bacterium | reverse complement strand
GCTGATTCCCATTCGGTTTGTGTGGGTTGTGCTGTTAATGGCGTGTTGTTGAGGGTTACGGCCGTTACCACCTCATCCCCTACCGCCAATTGCAGCAAATTATCTCGCTTGCTCACCGCGTTGGCAAACGTGCCGGTTGCTGACCCGATATTGACGGTGATTTGACCAGCTTCCCACTGTTGGTTGATGGCTGTCTGGCGTATCTCACCGGATTCATAGGCAATGGAACGGCCGTCATCTTCAAACAGCGTAAACGTGGTCGCTTCTGTTGAGGGAACAACATGAACAATCAACTCATCTCGCGTGGTTCCATCTCGCCGCAGCCCAAACAGATTCATTGTTTGTTCGTCTACAAACATTTGTGGAATGATGGCACCGCCGCGCACAAACATAGGCAGTTGAAACAGCCCGTTTTGCTGTGTTGGCACATCTTCGATCCATTCGCCGCTGCTTTCGACCCATGCGCCAGTGTGGAAGTTGACCCACCTGCCAGCGGGGAGGTAGACGGGAACGGCTTGGCGTGAGCTTGTCGAATCGGCCGTTACTCCCGCCTCAGTCACCGTTCTCACCAGCAAATCACGTCCCAACAATTTGTGATCACCCAACTCCCGCGTTTCCAGGTCATCTTGAAAATAAAACATGAGCGGCGGCACAACTGGTTCACCTGTCAGGTTGGCTTGATGTGCCAACGAATAAAAATACGGCGAAAGCGCATAGCGCAGCCGAATATTTGCCAGATTGCTATCCACATCACCCACGCGATCTGGGGCTGTCTCTTTGCAGTTGCACAAGTTCTCGGTATGTGGGCGCACCGGCACATCGAGAAGGGCGCTGTTTGCAAACCATACCGTGTACAGCTCATCTAATTCCTCATCACGAATCGAACCGCGATGGAAACCGGCAATATCGGAGCCAAAATAATCGACGCCAGATAGTGACATGTGCATTTGCGCATTCATGTGCGTGGCCAGACTCTCGAAATTTGAGCCAATGTCTGCTGACCACATCGCTGTCCCATATCGTTGAATGCCGCTCGTGCCAGAACGTGACAAAATGGCGGGCCGCTGTGTCACACCGTTGCGCTCGTATCCCTCAAAAATGCTTTCGGCCCACAACAAATTGTAAATATTGTGATTAGCTAATTGATCGTGCAAGTCTAATCCCGGCAAACCCACATACCAACTGTTGGGTGCCACGATTTCTGGTTCACCGAGGTCAGTCCATAATCCTAAAACACCCATGTCGATGAGCGCCTGACGATTGTTGTCGTGCCAAAATGCGGCGGCTTCCTCGTTTGTCCAATCGACCATGCCGCCATGCCCCCACCAGGCACGCATCATCGCTGGCCCACACGTATCACACGATTTTACCAGATAGCTCTTGCTCGCCATTTGCCCGAAGTTGGACAGTTTTTGATCGACGTAGGATTCTTCGATCACCACAACGCCCAATCCTTCTTCTGCCAGCTCTGCGATTTTTGCTTCGGGATCAGGGAAGTTCTCTAAATCCCAACTAATCGACCCCATCTGGCTGGGTGATTGTATGCCGCCAAACCATTGCAAATCTAGCACAAAGCCATCTTGTGGAAACATGCTTTCGTCGAGTGTGTTTCGCTTTTCGTCAAGTTCTGTCCAATTGTCATAGCCGTATTCAGAAATCCAGAGGCCGAAGAGTGCTTTAGGTGGCACCGGTGGCTTGCCGGTGAGTTCCAGGTAATCGGCGCGTAGATCGGGCAAATCCGGACCGGTCATCACATACCAGCGCAGCGGATCGGCGGAGGTTGTCATGCGCCACATATCGCCAATGAATGAATATTCTTGTTTGTAAACCACGTCTACAAACAGTGCGTAATTGTCTAAGCCCTCACCCAACGCATACATGACCGGAAACTGTGCATTGCCAACTGCGCCGCCGCTAAACCCTTCCATCTCATTGCCAAAAACGCCGATGCCGCGCTCACTGCCGACCCAATCCCCGTTTGGTTCACCCGGTGTGCGGAATTTTTCGCCCAGTCCGTAGATGTGTTGGGTGGATTGCGGGTCGATGGTGAGGCTGCTTTTGCGTTCGGTGAGGTCTTGGGGGCAAACGGCCGTTAACACCAACGGCTCATCCTGCGTCAAGTCAATCACCGTGCTGCAAAGGTTTTCTTGATCAACGATGACTTGCAATTCAGGCGTGGAGAGCGTGCCATGCCCATCATCTGCAAAATCGGTTGGGCCGGTGTAATCTGTTTTGACGACCATTGGCGTGGTGGCGATGGCGGCATCGTTTTCAGGCCCGCTGCCGCTGCTGCTTTCAAAATGTACCAAATCATCATCCAAAAATTCCACAATCAGATAGGCATCGCCGCTGGTAAAGGTGACATTTGGAATGGTTTGGGCAGCGGTGTGATTCTGCCAGCCAATGAGCAAGATGAATGTGATAATGAACGTGGTGAAATGAATACGAGAGGTTTGTTTCATGATTTAGTTTGTTTCGAGCGGAGTAGAGGCTTTAGCCGGAACCGTTTCAGCTAAAGCTTCCACTCCGAAAAAGGACTACTCTTGAATGAATTGAATAATGTGCGTCGATTGTGGCGGAATTTCTGAAAACGGAATGTAGTCTGAGAAACCACCTGTTGTGTTGACTTCAGGTGAGATGGTGGTGATCGTGCCGTAGAGGGAAACGGCCGTTACCCCCTCATGCAACCACCCTTCTGCCATTTCCAAACTGTAATCCTCAGCTTCAACAGAATTGCGGTTAAAATTCATCATCACCAAAATCGTTTCATTTTCCGTGTGTCGCAAAAACGTGTAAAGGCGTTTGGAATTCGCTTCCAACTGGGTCCATTCACCGACGCGCAGCGCCTCATGCTCATTGCGCAAGTGAATCAAGGCGCGATAATGGCTCAACAACGATTCTGGATCGTCATCCTGGCGGTCGACACTGCGTACCGGAAAGTCATCAGCCGCCGGTCGCCATGGCGTTCCTTCCGTGAAACCAACCTGAGGCCCATTGCTGGCCCACTGCATCGGCAGGCGAATATCCTCATCTGGCTTTACGCCAATCATGCCAATCTCTTCGCCGTAGTAGATAAAAGGCACGCCCGGAGCCGTCAGCAGCATCGAAGCTGCCAACCGTGCTTTGGCCTCATCCCCTTGCAGTTGAGACATCACCCGGTTTTGATCATGATTGGCAATAAAGGTGGCATATTGGTTTAGCGGAAACGAGTCATACACATCTTGCTGTGTTTTGTAGAATGCGGCCGGAATGCCAGCATTTGCGCCGTTCAAAATATCCTCTGCCAAATCAAATTGGAAGGCAACATCCACTTCATCACCGGTGTAGTCAACGACCTGCTGGGTCGAAGTCCACGCTTCGCCGACGGTGAAGGCGTTCGGATCGATGGATTTGTAAAATGTGTAAAATTCTTCCAGCCAATCGTGGGTAGCGAAGGTGTTTTCTTGCAGACTGCCATCTTCAATCATGTGTTTAATTGCATCCAGCCGGAACCCGTCCACGTCCATCTCTTCCATCCAAAACTGCACCCGCTCGAACATGGCTTCGGTCACTTCGGGGTTTTCGTAATTCAAATCAGGCATCCCGCCCCAGAAAACACCGTAGTAGAAACCGCTCGCATCGCTGTGCCAGACGCCTTGCCCCCACGGTCCGCGAAAACCTGGGTTTTCATCTGACCACAAATACCAATCGCGCTTGTCTGAAGTGGGGTCTTTTGATGCAACAAACCAGGGGTGTTCGGTGGAGGTGTGGTTCATCACAAAGTCTACAATCACATGAATGCCTCGTGCGTGTGCCGCTTCCATCAGCCGTTTGAAATCGTCATTGGTGCCATATGCTGGGTCTACCTGGAAGTAATCAACGACATCGTAACCGTGGTAGCTAGGGGAAACGGTGATCGGCATCAGCCAGATGCCGGTTGCGCCCAAATCGTCGGTTGTGGTGGGGTCGCCATCGTTGATGTAGTCCAATTTCTCAATCAGGCCATTCAAATCACCCACGCCGTCCCCATCGCTGTCGGAAAAGCTGCGTACAAAAACTTCGTAGAAAACAGCGTCGTTCCACCACGGGTTGCCGTTCGTGCCTTGCATGAGCGGGTCTGGGGTGGCTGTTGGGGCGGGAATGGGTGTGTTGGTGGGAGAAACGGCCGTTTCTCCCACCACATCCGTCGGTTCCACCGTCGGTTCCACTGCCACACTCGTCGCCGCCGGTTGTTCACCACCCTGACAGCTCACCACCAGCAACAAAAACGCAAAGATTAGGAGCATTCGAGTTTTCATAACAGGTCCTACAAAAACGGCCGTTTCCCTTTGTTTCAGATGGGGAAACGGCCGTAATCATCAACAATTAATAATTAGCAATTAGCAATTGACAATTAACAATTGACAATTCTTCTATCCTTTCACAGCCCCTTGCGTTAGCCCACCCACAATCTGATCCTGCAAAAGCAAGTACACAATCATAATCGGTAGTGCGCCCAACAAGGCACCCGCCGCAAACGGCCCCCACTTCTGAGAGAACTGACCGCTGGTGAAAATAAACAAGCCCACCATCAAAGGATATTGCTCCGTGCTCTTCAACAAAACACGTGCCAAGATAAAATCACCATACGTGCCAATAAAAGTCAAAATAGCAATCACCACTAAAATCGGCCGCATCAACGGCAGCAACAATTGCGTAAAGGTCTGCCAATGAGTCGCCCCATCCACCATCGCGCTTTCATCAATGGCTCGTGGAATCGTGTCAAAAAACCCCTTCATCAGCCAGATATTTACGCCCATCGCGCCACCCAAATAAACCAGAATCAGCCCCGCGTGTGTGTTCAAACCAATGGCAGGCACAATCGCCTCAAATTGCGTAATCAACGTAAAGACCGCAATCATCGCCAACAGCCCTGGGAAGACTTGAATCAACAAAATCCCCTTCAACATGGTCACCCGCCCTTTAAATCGGAAGCGAGAAAATGCATAGGCTGCCAAAGTTGTCACTGTAACTGAGAGGAAAGTTGTAATCGATGAAATTTTGATCGAATTCCATATCCATCTGCCAAAGGGTGTCTCAGGCGTATTGAACAAAAGACGATAATTATCTAGACCCACATTACTTGGAATAATACTAGCTGTTGCCAGCGTGTTTGAAGGATTCAGCGAAGCAGACAGAATCCAAAGTACTGGGAAGATTGCGAAAACAATCAAAAATATTGCAATGATCCAGCGAATGACATGTCCAAGATATCTCCGTTGTTTGAATGTTAAATTAGACACCTTCACCAACCTCCTCCCACATTTGAGTATAGCGGAATTGGAAGAGCGTAATAATTGCCACTACCACAAAGATGACGATTGTGATTGCCGCCCCTAACCCATATTCCTTCCCGCGTCCTGCTGCAAATGCAAGATTATAGACATAGCTAATCAAAATATCGGTATGCCCTGCTCTTGTCAGAGAACCCGCAATCGGTGGACCTCCTTCAATAAAGAGGAAGATAATGTTAAAGTTGTTAAAGTTAAAGGTAAAAGAAGCAACCAACAAAGGGCCAACAGCAACTAACAGCAGCGGCAGCGTGATCTTTGTAAAGCGTTGCCATGCATTTGCTCCATCTACCTCAGCTGCGGCATACAAATCTTTAGGGATTGCTTGCAGAGCCCCGCTGCAGATCAAGAAGAAATATGGATATCCCAACCATAAATTAACGATCAGAATGGCTAATTTTGCCAGTGTTGGATCGACAGTCCACGCGGGGGCAATGCCGAACAAGTCAGTCAAAGTCCGATTGATAACGCCTACTTCATTGTTGAACATGCCGCGCCAAATAAGAATTGTGATTAAGCTTGGAATCGTATAGGGAATCAACAAAAATGACTGGATGAGTTTTCGCCCAGGCAAGTCGGGATCATTAAAAATGTAAGCAATCGCCAGACCAAGTGCAAACGTTGAAAAAACACTGATGAAAGCAAATGCAAAGTTCCAGATAATAATACGAACCAACGGTCCACGGAAGGCAGAGCTTTGGAAGAATCGGGTAAAGTTGGATAGTCCAATATTTGCCCGAAAACCAGACGTGAGTTCTTTGCCATCTACAGTTGTCCAACGCCCTTCGGTAGGCAGATATTCATCTTCAGTTTCCATATCGATCAAGACATCCCGTGCCTCGTCATATGTGAACCTTAATTGTAACTGTGCTGCCTCGCTCGCCGAACGAATCTGTACCCCATCCGCTTCAGAACCAAATTGAATATTCGAAATATCCTGATTGGAAGCAACTTGAATCGCGTTCAGCCGCTCATAACCGGCAATTTCGTTGGGGATGCCATTTCCATCGAGTTCCCCAATTCCTTCAGCTTCGCTTGCTGGAATCAGCGGGTCACCGGGAAAAGCAAGGAAGCTTTCCCCAGCATCGTTTTGTAACCATAAAGCATATGCGTCACTTTCATTAATGTACCCAGTCCACGAATATGCTAGTCCCCCCTCTGGTAGGTATCGCTCTTTTGTGATTTGTACAATTGATTGCGGCTTTGTTAGCAAATGCCCATCACCATAATTAGTAAAGGCAACAAAAACAGTTAGGATGATCGGCCAGATCGCAAACATTACCATTAAAACAAGCCCGAGCAGCATCCAGCGCAGTGGATACATATCTTGTACCAAGATGACGTAATTAATCCCTGCTGCAATCAAGGCAATAACGAGGCCAAGTGACCAAAAGCCCTGGCCAAATGCACGTAAAGCAAACCAAATGAAAAACGCATCGAGTGCTAACAATAACGAGTACCGCAAGGTAACGTTAAGAAGCGTTGCACTTTGCCCGCGTCCCTTTGGTTTGTTGAGAACTTGAACTGCCATTAGACAAACCTCCTCTCCAACGGAGTTTTCTGACCCTCTTCGCAAAAAAAGAAATAATTATGCTATTGTTATTCTTGAAAAAATATTTATTGAGGATGTTAAAAGAGACCTGGAACAATTTTGCTCCAGGTCTCTTTGTTGTTTTGAGGGATTATTCGCCCAAATCGATCGTTAGAATCTTGGAATCAGAATCCCAGGTGAAGGTAACTGGGCCATCGGCAGCAACTGTAAATGGATAGTTGTCGCCATCAGCCGCGCCATCAACGCCATAGTTCTCAGTCCAAGCGCCGTCAAGAGCAACTTTTGCTTCGTATTCGCCAGCAGGAACGTCGAATGTACCAGAGTAGGTGCCGTCGCCGTTGTCAGCTAAGGCGGTTACTTCACAAGCTGGGTCCCAATCGCCATCACAGCCAGCAGCGGCTTGCCATGAGCCAGGAACGTTAACCATACCGGCTGCAGAGCCACCAATCAAATCTCGGATTTGGGCTGCGCCATTGGTCAATGCTTCGTCAGCGGCCTGTTCGCCATTGATAATTAAAGTGATGGAATCAGCCCAACTACCCCAGACAGAACCCATTTCAGGAATTGCAGGCATTGGAACTGCATTTGCGCCAGATTCACCAAAGGCGGCGATGTCAGGATCGTCGCTTGTAACTGCAATCAATGCAGACGGGCGATTTCCTGCATCAGCTAATTGCTGCATCACTTCTTCTGTAGCCACAAATTCGGTCAAGAAAGCTTGTGCAAGCAGAACATTTTCGCTGAGAGCATTAACAGCAAATCCTTGAACGCCAAGGAATGATTGACCGACTTGCTCAGCAGCTGGGAAAGGAGCGATTTCGTAAGGAATTCCTGATTCACGCAGGCGATCCAAAGCCCATGGACCGGCCATCAAGAAAGGAATTTCGCTGTTTTCAAATTGGAGATGTGCGGTGTCCCAATCGGTGCTGCTGCTGATATAACCAGCTTCAACATTTTCTTGGATAAAGCTACCAGCAGCAATCATACCGTCACTGTCGATACCAACATCAGAAGGATCATATCCGGCATCATTGACACCAAACACATACCCACCAAAGGCTGTCATGAGCGGGAACGCGTCGTAGGTTGTTCCTGTAAGGGCAATCGCATAGGTTGTATCACCACTGTCAACCAATGCCCCACCTATCTCAATCACTTCAGCCCATGTTGTTGGCGGTGTGTCAACCAGCTCTGGATTGTAGAAGAAGGCAAGGTTTTCAACAGCATAAGGCATACCAACGAGTTGTCCTTCATAAGTGAAAGCATTGACGGCAACTGGATGGAATGCATCTGCTTTGTCGCTGAGATCGATTGGAGCAAGTAAACCACTGGCGAAAAAGCCACCAATGCGATCATGCGCCAATATCAGGATGTCAGGGCCTTCTCCTGCGGGTGCAGCAATTGGGAATTGGTCGTTGATGTCAGCAACTTGCTCGACAACAAGGCCAACACCGTACTCAGCCTGGAAAGATTCGGCGAGGTCGTTCAGAATGGGAGCGCGTGTGTCATCTGCCCAAACGGTGATGGAAACATCGAACTCTTCAGCCATTTCTTCTTCGACAGGCTCTGCAGTGGGTTCTTCAGCCATTTCTTCTTCGGCTGGTTCTTCGGCTACTTCTTCTTCAGCCATTTCTTCTTCAGCCGGTTCTTCAGCCATCTCTTCTTCAGCCATTTCTTCTTCTTCGGCTGGTTCTTCGACAACTTCGACGGGTTCTTCAGCTACTGGTTCTTCTGCTGCCCCACCGCAAGCACTCAATACAAGTGCGCCAACCAGTGCCAAAAGTAAAAGGGTATACCATTTTTTATTTATCATCGTTCTCCTCGTAAATTGTTTTTTTAAACGCTGGCAAATATTTTATTTTTGTGAATGATTTATTTATTTATTGAGAGGCATCACCTCCAATTAAGGATTTAGGGCGAGGTAGTATCTAAAAATGTTGTTTTATGAAGGTGCTACCTCGCCATTGCTGGAATGTATTATGTAATGTTGCCGTTTTCTGGATTTGTATGATCGTACTGAATCAAAGTTGATAATAATGATTCATTTAGTGTCGTTAAATTTTGAATTAGGTTTCCTGAAGATAGACTGTCGATGCAGTTCATGCGGTGGGCGTTAAATTCTTGATGTGCTTGCTGCACTTTTTCTAATACTTTGCTGCCTTGTTCGGTAAGATAAAGCCTCTGGGCGCGGCCATCTGTTTCGTGCTGTTTTCGAACAATAAGCTCTTCATTTTCTAAGCCTTTAACGATGCGGGTTACATTACTTTTATCACATAACAAACGATTACTTAGTTTGCTTGATGAAAGTCCTGGTTCTTCGTTGATGTGTGTGAGGGCGTAGAAACGAGGTGGCGTAAGTTTGTAGGTTCCAAACAGCTTGCGATCTCCATCATCTAGCAGGATGAAGGTTTCTTTGAGTAGATTATAGAGCATCTCTTTTTCATTTGTCATGAAAGAGGGTTTCCTTTTTCTTCTTCCAAATAGTTGACGCCGCAATAGTTGATGTATCAACTATATCATGAAGATTTGTGCATGTCAACCAATAAATTGGGATTTGTTTTATTTATTTTGTCTTTTTGTTTAGGGTTTGTTGGTTTGTGCAATCGTGTATGGATGTTTGCTGGTTTGTTTTGGATGTTTTTTTGATACGGATAAGGGGGAATACGGATTGTTTTACCAATCTGTATTCCCTTATTGTTTGTATTATTTGTCGGATGCTTGGTTGGTTTGGTTAGCTATTTGTGGTGATTATGATTTTTGCCCATTGTGCGGGGATTTGTGTGGTTAAACGGCCGTTTCTCACCCAAACCTCTTCCGCATTCAGCACATCCGTCCACCCGCCATTCGCCAGTTGAGAGAGCGTAACAGGTTGGGTTTCGTGACTGCGGTTGATGAGGACAACGGCCGTTTCCCCTTCAAACTCACGCTGAAAAACAATCAGCTCTTTTTCATCATCGGTGAGCAAAGTCGTGTAGTCGCCACATTGCAATGCAGGGGAAGCGTTGCGAATAGCAATCAAGGTTTGATAATGGCGAAAGAGATCGGGATTAAAAGTAACAGAGTCTGCCGTTTGCCGCTGGCTGCCATCGGGCAAACATTTTTCCGGCACATAGGCTAAATCTGACCAAATCATTGGCTTGCGGCAGCAGGGATCGTTGGCTCCCCACATACCCGTTTCATCGCCATAATAAATCATCGGCGCACCGAGGTAAGTCATTTGGAAAATGACAAACAACTTTTGTTGATGGTAGTCATCATCAGTTGGTTTTCGCAGGTCGAGCGTTGCACCACTTTCGCCTACCTTGACCATATGATGATACGCTTCCCAATCACGATATTCGACGATGTCTCGATTCACAATGTGCGTTGCCAGACGTGCCGTGTCGTGACTGCCAAAGAGGTTCTGCATTGAGTGAGCGACACAGTCTGGGTATTGCTGCCGCATTTGGTGCAGCTGCTGGTCAAATTGTGAGGCGGTTAACCTGCTTTTGTTTTGGATGAAAAACTCGGCAGAGTTGACGGCAAAGCCATAATTCATCGCCGCATCGAATTCGTCGCCCTGGAGATACGGCCGTATATCGTGCAGCATCTCAAAAATCTCCGCCACCAGGTAGGCATCTGGATTGATACCGCGCACGTGTTTGCGCCAATCTTTCCAAAACGGATGAGCCACGCAAAACGCAACATCCAGCCGCCAACCATCGATGCCATCGCGGGGATCGCCATCGCCGTTGGGGTCCATCCAGCGCTGGGTGGCTGCAAAAATGTATTTTTTGGGTCCGTCGACTATGCCATTTTCATCTTGATTGATTTCAGGGAGTTCGTAGCAGTCAAACCAACCTTGGTGTGCAAACCCTTCACCCGTTTCAGGATCGCCCCAAGATTTAATCTTAAACCAATTTTTGAATTTGGAATGCTGCCGGTGTTTAACAACGTCACGAAATGCCCAACTGTTAAGTCCCATATGGTTGAAAACGCCGTCGATAATGATGTGCATGTTTCGGTTGTGAACGGCCGTTATCAGTTCCACCATTAACTTGTCCGCAGATGTCCATACCCACGTACTCGGATCATCTGGTGTCTCTGTGGCAATGAGTTGCCGATCCCCTTCAGGATCAGGGCCAAGTGTTGGGTCGATGTGATGATAGGTAGCACCATCATATTTGTGTAAAGAGGGTGCTGCAAAAACCGGGTTGAGATAGAGTGCCCCAACCCCTAATTCTGCCAAATAATCAAGTTTATCAATGATCCCTTGCAGATCGCCACCATAACGCCGTCTTTGCAAATGTGTCCAAATTGATTCACCCGTTTGTTGTTCATAGGGCTGTTGTTCATACCAATCAGATGTCCAAGGATGCACACGCCATGCTGGATTATGACCATGTGGATAGGCCCCTTGAATGTCACTTTGTTTGGGATCATTGCTGGGGTCACCATTGCGGAAGCGCTCAGGGAATATTTGGTACCAAACGATACCTTTTGCCCAATCTGGCACAAATTCAGGTTGGTTGTTTGATTGTGATTTTTTCATGAGATGTTTTGTTGTGATAAAGCACGACGACTAACGACTCTTATTTTTTAGGGGGAGTACAACGAATTTTAAGAATTAACGAATAAGGAAAATAGGAGAAAGAATTCGTTGATTCCTTTCATTCGTTGTACTCTTATTACCAAACGAACTTAAAGGCTCGTCCAAAACCAGTTTAGCTCAAAATTTAATCGCGAAGTGTTGCTCCTAGGCGCTTGTTGAGCTGCCCCACAATTTTGTTACGCTGTTTGCGTACAACTTTGTCGGTGAGGGTCTTGTCTGGTGCCTGGAATGTGAGATGGTAGGCCAGACTTTTCTTACCAGCACCAATTTGCTCGCCTTCGTAAACGTCGAAGAGTTCAACATCTTTGAGCAGTTTTCCGCCGATGAGTTGGATGACTTGGGTGACGGAAACGGCCGTTACATCCACCTCCACAATCAACGCAATATCCTCCCGCACAGCCGGAAACGGCGAAATCGGGTCCAATGAATAATACGGCGGAATGTTTGGAATTAACGCATCCAGGTTAATATCCGCAGCCAAAACCGGCTGGTCTTTCTCAACACGCATATCCAACTGCTCAACCACCAGTGGGTGCAGTTCACCCATTACACCAATTTGTTGCTTGCCAAGCAACACCCGTGCCGTACGTCCGGGCCGATAGGTTGGGTGTGAAGTCGCTTCATACGTCACTTCAACATGCAGTTCATGCAGCAAGCTTTCCAACACGCCTTTCAAATCGTAAAAATCGTATTGGCCGGTGGCATCACCCTGCCAATTTGGCACACCGCGTTGGCCGGTCATTACCATCGAAAGCTGTGTTGTTTCTTTAGGTAACACCTCATCCTCATCTACCAGGAAGATTGGCCCAAGTTCGAAAATAGCGACGCGCTCCTGAAAGCGACTGTTGTTAGACGCAATTTCTAGTGCAGAACTAAGCAAACTGTGCCGCATCACGGCACGTTCAGCCGAAATGGGGTTGGTAACGGTGACGTATGGACGATCATCAGGCCCAGCCGGATTTGTTACTGGAATCAACTTGGCTTCTTGTTCTGCTGATGTGAGGCGGAAGGTGATCAGCTCTTGCAGCCCAGCCTTCACCAAAATGTCTTTGATGCGTTCCTCTTGCTCTAGCTTGGCATTACCGCGTTGTGGCGGCAGCACATCGGCCAGCACCGAGGATGGAATCTTGTCGTAGCCATAAATGCGACAAAGCTCTTCAACCAAATCGTGTGGCCCTTCGATATCCATGCGGTGATCTGGAACAGTTACAACCAGATGATCTTCTTTTTGCACAACAACGAACTCAAGACGCTCAAGCAAGCCTGCAATGTCAGCACCACTCAAGTCTAGACCACTGAGGCGTTTCGCATATTCCAGATTGAGGGTGACAGTGACGGCTTCTGGTTGATTGGGATAATAATCAACAATGCCCTCCGCAACTGTGCCACCAGCCAGCCGCCTCATCAGTTCGGCCGCACGTTTGGCACCAAGCAAGGCCTGACTGGGATGTACACCACGACTGAAGCGGAAGCCCGCGTCGGTGTGAATACCCAATCGGGTTGAGGTACGCCGAATGTTGATGAAATTCCACGCCGCTGCTTCGAGGAAGACGTTTTGTGTCGTTTCCTTGATTTCGCTATTCGCACCACCCATCACACCGCCTAGACTCAAATTACCTTGTGGATCGGTGACGAGAATGCTGTATGGTTCCAATTTATGTTCAAGTCCGTCCAGCGTAGTTAATGTTTCACCATCCTCTGGCAAGCGGGTGATGAGTTGAATCGGGCCATCGGGATTGTACTGATCGGCACGCTCCCGCAAATAGTCGGAGTCGAAGGCGTGATTGGGTTGTCCCATTTCCAGCATGACGTAGTTGCTAATGTCTACAGCAACATTGATCGGACGTTGCCCTGCCAATCGCAGACGATGCTGCATCCAGTAGGGGCTAGGCGCTTGCGATATGCCAGAAATCATGAGTCCGACGAATCGGGGATTTAGCTCAGGTTCGGTGGTTTGGATAGTGATTTTATTTCCAACCGGTTCACCTTCCATGACAACATCATAGTCTGGTTCGCATAACGGTTGGTTGGTGAGGGCGGCATATTCACGAGCAACACCCACCATCGAGGCGCAGCGAGCGATGTTGGGGATGATGTCGATTTCGAGAACGGCATCACCTAGCACGTCTTGCAAGGGTGTCCCTGCCTGGTAATCTGGCGACCATTCATCTTTGGTGATGAGGATGATGCCTTCGTGCTCTTCGCTAATGTCTAGCTCTTTTTCGGAGCAGAGCATACAGCGGTTGTGTATACCGCGTAACGGCCGTCCTTTCAATTTCGTCTTTTTCTTCTCAGCCTTATGCCCGTCGTAGAGCGTGGCTCCTTCGAGCGCTAGCGGTGAGTAGATTTGTTGGCTGCTGATGTCACCCAATCCGATGAAGGGGAAGAGATTTGGTGCGCCAGTGACAACTACTTCTGGCTCGTCACCGCCATACTCAACGGTTGCCAGGACAAGTTTGTCTGCATTGGGATGCTGTTCAACCTTGAGAACATGCCCGAGTACAATTAAGTTTCGGTCCCATTCCAATTCAGCACCGGGCAGGCCGATGTATTCAATAGTTTTTACTTCTAGCCCTGCATTTGTCAGGACACGATCAACCTCTTCCGGTGATTGATCGATTTTCACATATTCATTGAGCCATGAAAGTGGTACGCGCATAAATTTTCTACCTCAAAATGATAAATGCCCATTTGCAGAATAAATGCTTCGCTTAGGAATTGGCAAATGGGCTTAAAGTAATCGTTCGGTTCCGAAACTGCTATTTTATTTCCGAACGATTACTAAATACCGTGGCAGGTGCTTTAGCAACCTTGATTACGGTTTGATAGTTAATGAGAGAATGGACACCGCATCATTTAAAACGCGATTTCCATCTGATTGTGCCTGTAAACGGGCACCGTTTTGTGGGTTGTATAAGCCAATAATGACTGCATATTCTCCAGCTTGAAGTTTTTCTGGCAGATGGAATTGATGTTCATCTGCAATGATTTCGCCAGCTTCCCAAATTGATGTTGGAAAACGGCCGTTTTGCGGCAAGCTATCTGCTTGAGCAACAAGATTTCCATTTGTGTCTAATAAATGGACAAAAACTGTGTAATCGATTGGATCGGCTGCGATTGATTCCCAATATAGGGTAATCGGGATAATGTCATTTGCTGCTGTGCTGGATGCGTCATATCCAATGAGCCGGGCCGTATTTCCAAACGTGACATTGGTTGTAAAGGATGGTTGGTATACAGTATCATCAACCGGTTTGATTTTAAATTCGGTCAACAGCAAGGTGGTGCCAATTTGATTGCCATCAATGGCGATGGGCAGCATTTTTTCAGTTTGACGCCACGGGTATAGTTTGACAATGATGCTGCCTTGCCCGGGAACGGCCGTTTCTGCCAAAGGCGGTAAGGTATAGCTGTCTCGAAAAGTTTGTCCTTGGGGCCAGACTGGCGTGGGGAAACGGCCGTTGTACGGAATCGTATCTAACTTTGCTACCGCCCGTCCTGCTGCATCCACCGCATGAACTGAAACCGTGTAACTTTCGTCAATGGGCTGTGCTGCCTGCCAATACAAATCAATCACCAAAGATTGCCCCGATTCAATCGATCTGTTTTCTACCTCAAATCCACGCAGCCAAATCCCCGATCCAAATTCAACATGTTGTGAATTGGGTACAACAATTGATGGTGACAAGAGTGATGGTGTGGCAAATGCAGGCACAATTACCATCAAAGGCAAAACAGCAGCCCAAATGCCTAACCCACCAAGGGTGATGCGCTTTATCCACTGCTGGTATGGTAAAGCACTCAATCCCCACACAAATAAAATTGTAATAGATGCAATGGCTGGAAAGATTAAGCGACCTTGCTCTGTTGCTGCAAGCTGTCTAATCCAATTCAAAAGTGCAGCAGTCATAATTAATAACCATCCGGTTAAGATGCCAATGATAATTATCGCCGGTTGTGGCGTCTTGCGCTGCCACACACGAATTACTATCCCAATCACTGCCAGGGCCGCAATACCATTTGCAAACCAGTAAAAAATAGTTGGTGCTGGAATGCCATACCCAAATAAAGCCCAATAAGATTGGTGCAAATACGTAGATACTCGAAGCGCTTTCCACCAGGAGAGAGCTTCCGCACGCACCAAGCCTGCATTCGCTGTTATCAGTGCTTCCCAAGCCAAAGGATGTCCATATAAGTTCCAATTGCGCCAAAACCACCAGCCAGAAACCGATAATAGACCAATGCTTATGATAGGCAAACCAGCCCATAAACGCAGCCAACTTTTTTCTTTCCATGCAACAGCCAGTAGCCCTAAAACAATCACACCACCTAAAGCGATACCGCTTAACTTTGCAAGTATTGCACCACCCCACAATATGCCTAGCAGTAAATACCGCCAAATAGAAAAATGGGGTATCTGTACAATACCTACCAGAACAAGCAGTGTCAACGAACTGAGCGTAATGATCAGATTGTCATTATTAATGATGCCGCTGAGAAAGGCAAACTGTGGCGTAAAAGCAACGAATGCGGCCGCCCATAACGCATGTTTGGGAATCAAATGGCGAGCGATGAAATATGTCGAGACAATTGTGATCATTCCCATACCGATTGATGCCAGACGCGCAACATGAACCGCTAACGTGCTTTTTTTGTAAGGGAAACGTTCTGCACCGGTGTGATAATGTACATTGGGACCGGCCCCTTTCCGCCAATATGGATTGTCTTCTGCTATCGTTTCCAGATCGCTTCGATCTATCGGGGCGACAAAGAGGGCGACGGTTGCATAATAAAGTGGAGGTTGGCCAATCTCATGCCCGACAATGGCAAGGTCTTCAATGATATGCGGTATCTCATTGCCATCAGCCAGCCAGTTGATATATCGAAAATGGTCTTTTTCATCAGGTGCTTCAAAAATTGGTGTTGTGACGCTGTAGAGAAAACTGATAATTGCAAACAGGCCTAAAAGTGTAACCAGCGGTCGATATGCTCGACTAATGGATACAAATCGCACAGGGTCATTCGATGTATTTGGTTTTAGTGTCAGGTTAACATTCTTTTCCAAAATAATGATCCTTGAAAAATAAGACAAGCCAATAAGTGAAATTGAATAATAGAATCAACTTTGAATGATCGTTTGTTCGTGCTTTTACAATATGATGTTTTTTACAACCGATTAATTGTCTTCAATAATTTGAAAATTCCCCAATTGCCAAGAATCTTCTTCCGAATTCGAGATAGGTAAGCGTTCTAGTGAGGGCCAATCATACAGGCCAACTCGCAAAGCATATGAACCATCAGGTAAATTAGCTGGCAACAGAAGTGGATATGAATCGCGCCAAATTTGCCCCTTTTGCCATGTCGAGGTGGGGGATTGAGAGCCGCCAGCTGGACGGTCAAGTTGTGCAACTAATTGCCCTGATGCATCAATCAGGTGGATAAACGAGGTGTGATTGGCAGTCGGAGTCGCATGAACTTGCCAAAATAAATTGATTGTCATGGTCTCTTCTGGATGAAATATTTCACCTGAAAGCGTGAATCCACGCAAATATAACTCATTGTCAAACAACACGGCCAAATCATTCGGTAATTGATTCGCTTCAATAAGGGATGCGCCCCCTACCGTTTGTAATTCTGAAACCAAAAAAGCATCTGAACCAATGTTTCCTTGGGCTTTTGCCTTTAAATGGATGATTCCAGGCAGTTCTTTGTTTGGTACATATAAACTTTCTTGTGTAACCAAAATCTTGCCCTGCGGCCAACTTGCTGGTGGAAGGCTAGGTGTTAGCCAACCTTGATGACGGGATAGTAATTCGCCATTTGGTGTTTCTAGCGTTAATACTAACTTTGGGTCGCTCACTGCATCCAAATCGGTAACAGCTTGCCAATAAAGCACGGTTTCCAAGCCCATGCCAGCAATAAGTGGTTGGTCGGCTTTTACTTCATAACCAACTAAATTGATGCCAGGGCTTAGTTGCTGATTGACGACTTGTGCCGTAGATGGCAATGTGTCAATCGCTGTTAGTGGTGCATATTTAGGAAGGATATGAACAATTGGTAGCCAAAGGGAATAAACTAATAGACTGGAATAACTGAGTAAGGCAACCCATTTCAACGCACGTTGTCCTACAAACCCAAGTATTCCCACTGAATAGAGAATGCCTATTGGAAACGCAGCAGGAAATAAATAACGGCCGTGACCTGCTCCAAGATTGATTGTAGAGAAGCGCAAATATACCCCAAGTATGCCTATCAATAAGGCAAACCCGCCGATAAGGACGTGAGCGTATTGATTGAAGAACTTTTTGTTACGTAGAAATAAGAAAAACCAACCGAAGAGGATAACGGCCGTTCCTACCCAAAAATAATAACTTATATCAGGAAAGGTGATGTGCATAAACCCAAAACCGCCCCAAAAATTGCGGCTTGCTTGTCGGAAAAAATCTGTGATCCCTAAATAAAGTGATGGTTCTGGGCGAAGGTTATTGTGAAATACGTAACGATAGGCATTCCACCCTAAAAAATCACCATATAACAAACGATTACGAATAAACCACCCGCCAGCAATTAGGGCTGCTACCCCACCTGAAATGATACTGTCACGCCAGAACAACCGCCAATTTTGTTTTTGATAAGCATAAATAACAATGACAAGGCCGATACCCAAACCCAATACGACACCACTTATCTTTGTTAACATAGCACAACCCACTAATATCCCAGCAAGTAACGCATGATAAAGGGTGCGATGTTGAAGATAATGCATCATCCACCATGTTCCCAAGGCAAACCACATCGTCAGCAAAATGTCATGGTGAATGGTGCTGCTCATATAAATAAATGATGGATTAAAGGCTATGGTGGCGGTGGCCAAAAATGGCAGCCATGAAATTGTTGGAAATGCATTTTGAGTTGCCTGAAACAATGCAAATATACTGATTAAGCCATAAAAAATCCCCAATAATCGAACCGTAAAAAAAGCACGAATAACCCCCTCACCTGGAAATTCATCTTGTCCAGCGTGGAGCATGACGTTCCAACCGTTTCGCCCATCGTTTTCGGCCCAAACGAAGTGTGGGTTTGGGCGAAATGGTTGTTCTGGTGAACTTGTGTTTTGTCCTGTTAAGAATAAGGCGTTGAGCATGTAATATAACGGTGGATGATGTCCCATCCAAACCGATATTGGCTCGCTGGGCTGTGTTGGTTGCACCGGCAGGGTGTGTTGCTCTTTCACAAAGCGAATAAATTCAAAGTGGGCAACCTCGTCAACGCCCTCTCCCACAGGTATCCAAACCATGTAACAGACTGCTACCAGGAAAAAGCCGAGTAAAAGTATAGATAGTGGGAGATGATGCAAATGTTGTCTCACCAGATTCTTGACCCCGTTGCCAAATCTAGCTGATAGTACATTCTGAAAATTCACTATTCAGTGTACATAGTCCAACAGCAGCTTGGAAGCCTGTTGACAAGTGTGTATCTTAAAACTGCTGCAAGAAGCGTAAATCGTTGCCCCAGAATTGCCGAATATCGTCAATGCCATATTTGAGCATGGCGATTCGCTCGGGTCCCATGCCAAAAGCAAAGCCTGTGTAAATATCAGGATCGTAGCCACCATTTCGCAAAACGGTTGGATGCACCATGCCGCTGCCTAAAATTTCCAGCCAACCCGTTTGTTTACACACCTTACACCCTTTGCCTTCACACAGAAAACAGGTGACATCCATTTCCGCACTCGGTTCAGTGAACGGGAAGTAGCTGGCGCGGAAGCGGGTTTCTCGATTCCCACCAAATAGCCGCCGTGCAAATTCAGTCAGCGTTCCTTTCAGGTCAGCCATTGAAATATCGTGACCCACAGCCAACCCTTCTACTTGAGTGAACTGGATGCTGGAGCGTGTCGTGATTTGCTCGTTGCGATAGCACATGCCCGGTAAGATGACGCGTACTG
>QQUD01000890.1 GCA_008501785.1 Chloroflexota bacterium | reverse complement strand
GGTGGTTCCGGTAAAGTTGGGATCATCACCGGTTTCTTTGCTGTAGAAGCACATGAACTGCGTCGTTTGGGCTTTGTTGAGCACCTAGCTGCCAACTACCCCGACATCGAAGTGGTTGCCGAAGTTGAAAATACCGACCAAGGCGACATTGCTTACACCCAAGCACAAGATTTCATGACCGCCAATCCAGACCTGAAAGGTATCTACGTTACGGCTGGTGGCCCATTTGGTGCCGCGGCTGCTGTTGATGATGCTGGACGCGCTGGCGAAGTTGCTGTTGTTTCATTCGACTTTGTGAACGAAACCATGCAATACGTGCAAAAAGGCGTTATCTCCGCCACCATCGGCCAGAATCCATATGCTCAAGGTCATGACCCGGCCGTTCGTTTGTTCAACTACCTCGTCAATGGTGACGTGCCAGAATGTGGCCGTTTGGTTACAGAAGCTGCCGTTGTTACAAAAGAAAACATTGACCAATACTGGACCCCAGAAGAAGGTTTGGTTGAAGAACTGCCTGCGGAAGAAGAAATGATGGCAGAACTGCCAGCATTCGATTCGATGTGTGCGATGGCCGATGAAGGCAGCGTAACACCTGTTGACATCACGCCAGAAGAACCGCTACGAATTGCTGTACTCGGTTTGGAAAACAATCCATTCTGGATTCCAGTGAAAGAAGGTGCTTTGGCAGCTGCTGATGAGTTGGCCGCTTACAACACCACCGTTGACTGGATTATCCCAGGCGAAACACACACTGCTGACAACTTCAGTGGTGGTATCGAAGCACTGATTGCGCAAGAGTATGATGCAATTGCCACGATTGCTGGCGACGCTGGTTTGGTAACTTACATCAACGCTGCTGTGGATGCAGGCATCCCGGTTGCTACGTTTAACTCTGAGACGGATGCGGAAAACGGCCGTATTCTCTTCGTTGGTGCAGATTTGTACCTGCAAGGGGAAGCTGCTGCTGAAGCAATGGCAACCGCCATTGGTGGTGCAGGCGAAGTTGGTATCATCACCGGTTTCTTCGCGGTAGAAGCACATGAGCTGCGTCGTTTAGGCTTTGTTGATTACCTGGCTGCTAACTATCCAGACATCACCGTTGTAGCCGAAGTTGAAAATACCGACCAAGGCGACATTGCTTACACCCAAGCACAAGATTTCATGACTGCCAATCCTGAACTGAAAGGTATCTACGTCACGGCTGGTGGACCATTTGGTGCTGCTGCGGCTGTAGAAGATGCAGATCGCGCTGGTGAAGTAGCTGTTGTTTCCTTCGACTTCGTTAATGAAACAATGGAATACGTTGAAAAAGGTGTTATCTACGCCACCATCGGTCAGAATCCTTATGCTCAAGGCCATGACCCGGCCATTCGTCTTTTCAACTATCTCGTTGGTGGGGTTGTACCGGAATGTAGTCGGATGGTGACAGATGCATCTGTTGTCACGCAAGAAAACATTAGCGAGTTTTGGTCTCCATAGATTGGTGTCTATTGAGAGCGGTGGCGAAGTCAGCGTCTAACTGACTTCACCACACGACAAGTTGGCTGGCTCCAATTGCTCTGGAGCCAGCCATCACACAAAGTGCGTAATTAAATCTTATATGGTTAAGGAAGAACTGGCAATGTCGAAGATTGGCGAACAAATATTAAAGGTAGAAGGCATTTCAAAACGATATGGCGGCGTGCATGCACTGGACAATGTTCAGTTTGACCTCAACTACGGCGAAGTACATGCGCTGGTGGGGGAGAACGGGGCAGGTAAATCCACATTAATCAAGGTGCTGGGTGGCATTGTGCCGCGAAATGAAGGTCTTGTCACCTTTGAAGGGAATGCTGTGGAATACGGCCGTCCCATCGATGCCCAACACGCAGGCATTGCCATCATCCATCAAGAACTTTCAATGATGCCCTCGCTGACCGTCATCGAAAACATGTTTATGGGAAAGATGCAGGGTCGTTTTGGCGTAATTAATTGGAAAGAACTCGAACAAAAAACAGTTGATGCGATGGCGCTGATCGACTTAGATGTGGACCCACACGCCAAAGTGCAAGATTTGTCCATTTCGCAGCGGCAAATGATTGAAATTGCCGGTGCGGTTTCGGCCGATGCCAAGCTGATCATTATGGACGAGCCAAACTCCTCGCTGTCTGATGGCGAATCCGAACGTCTGTTTGAAGTCATCGAATCGCTGCAAGCGCGAGGTATCGCCATCATTTATGTTTCCCACAAAATTGATGAAGTGCTGCGCATTTCAGATCGAATCACAGTTCTGCGAGATGGCAAATATGTCGATACTGTTGTCAACAACGATGATGTAAACGAACAAACGATCATCAATATGATGGTGGGGCGGGAACTGGATCGTGATTTACAAAGTGTGATGACTTATGAAGGCGAGACAATTCTGGAAGTGCGCAACTTGAGCGGGAAACGGTTTCAAGATGTTTCGTTTTCAGTTCAGGAAGGCGAGATTGTCGCCTTTTCGGGATTGGTGGGCGCGGGTCGTAGTGAAGTGCTGCGGGCTGTGTTTGGGGCAGATAAGTTTGAGCAGGGTGAGGTGGTGTTTAACGGCCGTTCCGTGCGCTTCCATTCCCCAGGCCAAGCCATCAAAGCTGGTATTGCGATGGTTCCCGAAGACCGCAAAGTGCTTAGTCTCTTCACGGAGATGGAAATTTATAAAAACATGTCGATGGCCAAACTGCCCAGTATGCAAGCCGTTGGCTTAAGCGAACGTGCCGAGCGCAAAATGGTGTCCAAACTGGTTGAGCAGTTGGACATCCGACTAGCTTCTATTGACGATCCGGTGAGCAGTTTGAGCGGCGGCAATCAGCAAAAAACCGTCCTCGGGCGCTGGCTGGCAACCAATCCCAAACTGCTAATTTTGGACGAGCCGACACACGGTGTTGACGTGGGCGCTAAATCAGAAATCTATGATTTGATGCGCAATCTTGCCAGCAAGGGCATGGGCATTGTGTTGATCTCCTCCGAACTGCCGGAAGTGCTGGCATTGGCACACCGCATTGTGGTCATGCACGAAGGCAAAATCACCGGCATTATTGACCGCGCAGATGCCACCGAAGAAGTTCTGATGGCTTATGCAACGGGGGTTGCCAACAACACGGCCACACCAGAAACAGAAGGAGCAATTGCATGAGTTCCAAAACGACATGCTCTGTGCAAAAAGGCAGCTTCCGTGGGTGGGAAGCCTTTTACCTGGAAAATGAATTTATTCGCCTGGTTGCTGTTCCAGCGATTGGGGGCCGGATTATGGCGCTTGATTTAGGCGACTATCCATTCTTCTATGTGGATCGTGATTTGGCTGGCAAGCTCTATTCGGCCAAAGAAAATCAGGGGGATTGCTCATTAGCCGCCTTGAAAAATTACGGGGGGTACAAGACTTGGCCAGCCCCTCAAGGGTGGGACAACGACCAACAATGGCATGGCCCACCTGATCCGGTGCTTGATACAGGCCAATACACGGTTGATTTATATGCGAGTGATGCGTCACGCGCTGTGATTCGCATGGTTAGCCCGCCTGACCAGCGCACGGGGGTGCAAATTACGCGGCAGTTTGTGCTGACCAAAGGCAGCAGCCGGGTTCAGGTCAATTTGTCATTTACCAATGTCAAAGATGAACCGATTCGCTGGAGCATTTGGGATGTGGTGCAGCTGCGGGCAGAGCTGCAAAAGCCAGACGGTACGTTTACGCATGATCCGAATTGTATTGTGACGACGCCCTTGAAAGAAAACGGCCGTTTTCCCCAAGGCTACAATGTCATGTTTGGCGACGAAAACAACCCGCAATGGCAAATTGACACGGAAAAGGGGCTGTTTAAAGCACCCTACCTCTGGCAAATTGGCAAGGTTGGTCTCGATTCACAGGCTGGCTGGATTGCCTTCCACAACGGTACCGAAGATGTTGCCTTCACAGAACAATTCAAAGTCAAACCCAATGCAGAATATCCCGATGACGGCGCAACCGTTGAATGTTGGACGGTTGGTGCTGGGCAAGTTGCCAACCTCGACTTTACCGGCTCCGATATTTATTTGATGGAAACGGAAGTGCTGGGGCCTATTCAAGAAATTGCGCCGGGGCAGTCTACCTCGTTTGCAATGGAATGGGGTGTGGCGCATTGTGCGGGTCCGGTGGTGGATGTGCAGGCAGGTGGGTGTAGTGCGGTGCGGTTGAAAACGGCCGTTACCGATCAATCCGTCCATCTCACCGGACAATTCGGCATCTTCGACACAGGCGAGCTTATCTGCAACTGGAAAAATGCAGCGGGTGAAGTGATTGCCAAAGAGACAATTGGCGAAGTCAACCCGCTCACGCCTGTCAATTTAAATGAAATTTGTGAAATCCCGGCTGGAGCTGCTGCTGTTGAACTGGCGGTTGTGGCTGATGCGGATGGGGTTGAGCGGGGGTTGGAAACGGCCGTTTTGCCAGCAAAATCCGCCGAGGCGTAAACGCCCCGGCTTCGAGTTGAAAGGCCCTCCGGGCCTCAGATTTTAGCCCTGAAAGGGCTTCCATTTCGTAGCCAGGGGCTTACAGCCCCCGGCGGGGTGGATTATGCGATTACCCCATCAAACAAACAAGACCATTATTTCTTAACTAAAGTATCGATAATCGATAATCGATAATTAGACAGAAGGAGAGAACAACTCATGAATTCACGCCAACGAGCAAAGATGGCGCTGAACCATCAAGAACCAGACAAAATTCCATTCGATTTGGGTGGAACCGTATTAACCAGCATCAACATTCACTCATACCGCAAACTGCGCAAAATACTAGGGTTGCCGGAAAAAGAAATCCAAGTAATGGATATGTTCCAGCAAATCGCTGTCGTTGATGAAGATGTGCGGCAAGCATTGGGTGTGGATGTGCGCAACGTCGCCCCCCGCTCATCTGCCACACACAACATCGTCATCAACACCACCGATCTCCCCGGCTACGACTTCTTCCACGACGAATGGGATATCGGCTGGCGCATGCCGCAAGACAATGGGCATTACTATGACATGTTCCATCATCCATTAGCCAGCGCCACCACCATCGAAGACATTAAAAACTTCAACTGGCCCAACCCAACCGATCCGGCTCGCTTCGAAGGGCTGCGCGAACGCGCCAAATTTGTTGCCGAGGAGCGGGGCGAATTGGTCATTTTGGGCGGACTCTCTGCCGGATTTATTGAATTAACAGCCTGGATGCGAGGCTTTGCCAAATTCTATCCCGATTTGGTGACAAACCTCGAGTGGCTCACCTATTTGATGGACACCATCATCGATTTGAAGCTGGCCTATTGGGAAATTGCCCTGCCATTAGTTGGCGAATATGCCGATGTTGTGCAAGAGGCAGACGACTTGGCAGGACAATTTGGCTTGCTCATTAGCCCCGACATTTACCGCAAAATCATCAAGCCACGCCACCAGAAAATCATGGACTTCATCAAAGCGCGCACCGATGCCAAAATTTTCTTCCACAGCTGCGGCGCAATTCGTGAAATCATTCCCGACATGATTGAGGTCGGCATTGACATTATCAATCCGGTGCAGGTAAGCGCTACCGGCATGGAATCCTCAGCACTAAAACGCGACTTTGGTAATGAGATGACCTTCTGGGGCGGCTTAGTGGACACGCAAGGTGTCTTTACCGATGGCACGCCTGATCAGGTACGCGACGAAGTGAAAAGACGCATTGATGACTTCGGCAAAGATGGCGGATTTATTGCAGCAGCTGTTCACAATATTCAAGCCAATGTACCCGCCGAAAACATCGTCGCCATGTGGGAAACTTTGCAAGAATTGGGCAATTACGGTCCCGGTGGTGTGGGGCAGCGCCCAGACGATTATGAGTATAGCAAATCACAAGACAAACCAGTCACCATCAACACCAGCCCCGATGCAATGCCAGGACGTGCGCTGACAGCGGAAGAAGCCGCAGCATTGATGGCCGAAGCAGAAGCTGATTCACCGGCCATTGCCGACATGAAAGATGCAATTATTTCTGGCAATGCACCAGACTCGGTTGCTGCCGCTGAAGCGGCTCTGAAAGAAGGCATGAGTGCGCAAGATGTGATTCTCAAAGGTGTTGTGCCTGCGATGGATACCGTGGGGCAAAAATTTGAGACTGGCGAATTCTTTTTACCAGAGATGATGGCCGCTGCGCTAGGCACACGCGCCATCATGGATTTGCTGAAACCATTGCTCACCGAATCAGGTGCAGAACCGGTGGCGAAGGCCATTGTGGGTACCGTCAAAGGCGATTTACACGACATTGGTAAAAATTTGGTGTGCATGATGCTAGAAGGGGCTGGTTTTGAGGTAATTGATCTGGGTCCCGATGTGCAGCCTGATAAATTTGTGGAAGCAATCAATGAATCAGGTGCGAGTCTGGTTGGCATGTCGGCACTGCTGACCACAACGATGCCGATGATGCGGAACACCATTAAAACAATCCAGGATGCAGGTGTGCGCGACAAGGTGAAAATTATGGTGGGAGGCGCTGGTGTCACCCAAGATTTTGCCGATGATATTGGCGCTGATGGGTATGCACAGGATGCGAGTGCAGCGGTTCGCAAAGCCAAAGAGCTGCTCGCACTTTAAGGCCATTGCCGAAAAACAATCATGGGAAACAATACCTTCTGGCAATGGCTTAAATCATCAACTTAATCTCATGACTGTTTTTGTGAAACTGCCTAAGCAGAATTAAACGAAAAAAGGTTCAAGATTTTTAACACAGATTTCAAGGATCGAGGACACAGAATTCAAAGATTAAAGAAAAAATCTTCAAAATCTGCGAGTTAATCTGCGTCATCTGCGTTAAAAAATCTTGCCCCCTTAAAGGCTAAACAATTATGCAAACTATTTTGAAATCTAAATCAAAATCGGTAACGATTGATAATGAAGCTGCCTTTGTGGTGATTGGTGAGAGCATCAATCCGACGCGGCGTAAAAAGTTAACGGCTGCGTTCACCGACCGCAACTACAACTACGTGATGGAACTGGCCGATTCGCAAATCAAGGCTGGGGCGGATGTCTTGGATATTAATGTAGGTGTACCGGGGCTGGATGAGGTGAGCTTGCTGCCGGATGTGGTAACGGCCGTAACCGCCCAATTCGACATCCCCCTCTGCCTAGACTCCCCCAACCCACAGGCATTGGCAGCAGCATTAGCCGTCGCTCCCGAGCGCACCCTCGTCAATTCCGTTAATGGCGAAGAGGCTTCCTTAAATGCCATTCTGCCCATCGTTAAAGAATTTAACGCACCCGTGATTGGTCTAACGATGGATGATGACGGCATCTCGATGGACGTGGACAAGCGCGTTGCCATTGCTGGCAAAATCATTGAACGGGCCGCCAAACTCGGCATTCCCAGTTCAGATGTGGTGATTGATCCGCTGGTGATGGCGGTTAGCGCAGACCACAACGCAGGAAAAGTAACGCTAGAAACCATCCAGCGCATTCATGACGAGTTTGATGCCAACATCACCATGGGCGCGAGCAATGTTTCGTTTGGACTGCCGCTGCGCAGCGTGATTAATCAAGCGTTTATGGCGATTGCGATCAGTGTTGGGACCAGCTGCGCCATCACCAATCCTGTTCACCTCACAAACACCATTCGTGCCGCAGACTTGCTGCTTGGCCGCGATTTTTACTCGATGCGATACATTCAGCATTACCGGCAAACACAAAAATCCTAAAACGAAAAAGGTGAGGGGTGGGGAATCCATTCCTCACCCTTCACCCCACAATCCTAAAACACTACCAATTTGGAGAGAAGATTATGCCCGGTTTTACACCTGGAAGGCGATGGCAACCTGCCTACACGCCGTTTAAACGTGAATCATTTGGAAATCGTGCTCTGGCAAAGCTGGAACTGCTGGTGAAAGGGCCGATGTTTGGCTGTCGCATGTGTGGCAATTGCTTGCTGCAAGAAACGGCGTTTATTTGCCCAATGGAATGCCCAAAAGGGCTGCGCAATGGGCCTTGTGGCGGGGCCACAGAACAATGCTATGTGGATGAATCCCGTCCTTGCATTTGGCATGCCATTTATGAACGGGCGTTTCGGATGGGGCGTGAAGATTTGCTGATGGAGGTGCTGCCGCCTTTGGATTGGGAGCAGGTTGGTACAGAAACGTGGGGAGATGTGGCGCGGCAGGTGAAGAAGGTGGGGGTGAAAACGGCCGTTTCCAACCTCCTCTCCCGCGACAAAAAGCAGCGCGAATTCATCTGGGACGCCATCTTCCGCCCCGTGCGCCAGCCAGACTGGTGGCAAGGTGACAGCGACTACCACGCTCCCGCCTACACTGAACCAGCATCTGAGCTAGAGCGGCGATTGCGGGCTGGCGAATTTGTGGTTGCGGCCGAAATCGCGCCGCCGATGAGCACCGCCACCGGCAAACTGAAACGAGAGATTAAAATGCTGAAACCATTTGTGACATCGATCAACTTCACCGATGGTGCATCAGCCACGCCACGCATGTCCAGTCAAGCATGCAGCTTAATGGCGCTAGAATTGGGAGCCGAACCGGTGATGCAAATTGCGGCGCGTGATGCAACGCGCACCAGTTTACAAAGCCAGGTGCTAGGCACAAGTGCAATGGGTATTCGCAACGTGCTGGTTGTTTCGGGTGATAGCGCCCGCATTGGTGTAACGCCGCAATCTCGCACCGATATTTTAGATGTCGATTCGGTGCAGATGCTCTGGATTTTGCGCAAAATGCGCGATGAAGGGCGCTATCTTGACGGGCGCAAAATCAAGTTCACACCAGCGATGTTCCTGGGGGCGGCCGCTTCACCTTTTGCCTCATCCCCACGCATTCAGGCAATTCGTGAGCATAAAAAAGTAAATGCCGGTGCGCAGTTCTTCCAAACCAATCTGGTTTATGATGTGGAAGGGTTGGAGCGGTGGTTGGAAGAGTTGGCAAAACGAGATATTCTCGACAAGGTGTACATTCTAGCTGGTCTGACTCCGCTTAAAAGTTGGAACATGACGCGCTATTTGCACGAAAACGTGCCCGGTGTGCGTCTGCCCGAAACGATCCTGAAACGAATGCAAACTGCCAAAGATGCGGCAGAAGAAGGCGTTGCCATCACGCTGGAATTGATTGAAGGTATTCGCAAACTGCAAGGCATCAATGGCATTCATCTGATGCCCGTTGGCTGGGAATCGATTATTCCACGATTGGTAAAAGAGGCTGGCCTAAGTGATGCAGTGAAAGCCGCGCCTTAACCCTCCAATCTCACGACTCACAAAAAACAAGCCAATCAGGAATCGACCGCTAATTGATTGGTGTCAACAACAAAAAAAGCCCCTGTATTCATCTGAGAATCGGGGGCTTTTGGGGTCAACTTAAAGTTGTGAAATCATCAAGACACCTGCAATTTGACGATCTTTGTGAGCTTGTTTTTTTGCTTGTTTGTGTTTTGTGGATTTATTTGCCACATGTTGTTTCTCAACCAGATTGCTAATTTTCCAAAGCAATTTCATGATTTACCTCCACTGTTTTGGTTCCACGCAGAGCATTATAGATCGGCTTAATCCCATGTCAAGATGCAAAATCGCAACTGCCTCGGCTTGTCTAATTTTCAAACATGCACGTCCTATTTTCCCATAAGATTTCAGGTTCTTTAGGATTTCATGGGGTAAGACCCACATTTTGCGTCGGAGTGGAGGCTTTAGCCGGTTCTCACGGCACATGTTCCGGCTGAAGCCTCCACTCCCCTTGAATTCCCAAAGAGCCAGATTTCATAAAGGTAGGGGATAAAAACCATCTTCCCGGAAGTTTATTAGCGATTATGGTTCATCAAGGACAACTTCCGGGAAGACTTTCAAAGGAGGAGAAAAAGAGTAATTAAGCCAATAAAGATTTTGCCAATGTAGCCGCCTGACTGGCGTCTGCCGCAAAGCCATGTGCGCCAATTTGTTCAGCAAATTCGGCCGTGACCGGTGCCCCGCCAACAATTACTTTGATGCTGTGCAGCACACCTGCATCTCGAAACGCATCAATAGTGGTTTTCATTTGGGGCATCGTGGTTGTCAGCAGCGCCGACAACCCAACAACTTGCGCATTGTTCTCCTGAACGGCTGTGATAAAGGCTTGTGGTTTCACATCAACGCCCAAATCAATCACCGCAAAACCAGCCCCTTCCATCATCATTGCCACCAGATTCTTGCCAATATCGTGCATGTCACCTTGGACTGTGCCAATGATCACTTTGCCAATGGGATCGACACCAGACGCAACCAGGTGCGGTTTGAGAACAGCCAAACCTGACTGCATGGCACGTGCCGAAATCAACATTTCAGGCACAAAAAATTCACCTTCTTCAAATAACTCACCCACTTCTTGCATTGCGGGAATCATGCCACCATGCAAAATCTCACCGGCCGGAATATCTGCATCAAGTGCTGCTTGTACAAGAACCGGTGTCTGTGCCATCTCGCCATCAATAATACTGTCGTAAAGTGTTTCTAATTCAGGTTGCATTTTAACCTCTTGAGTAGGGGCGTACCCTTGTGGTCGCCCAGCGCTGGGCGACCACAAGGGTACGCCCCTACAAGTCGTTTTTATTCTAATTTCCCGGCTCCAGCAGAGGCTGCAACGGGAAATATTTGCGGCTCGATACCGCTGCTTGTTTTGTAAGTTTGGTAAACGGATTCAGAAAAATGCGCTACGTGATCCGCTTTGACCAGAGCCACGAGACAGCCACCAAAGCCACCGCCAGCTTGACGGGCAGCGATAACCCCAGGGGCAGATTGCATAGCTTGCATCATCAATTCCATTGCAGGGGCGCCTATTTCAAACAGGTCACGTGCGCCTAGATAAGAATCGCGAAACAACTGCGCCAAACGATCATGATCACCAGTTGGCAATGCCGCTGCCAGGTCAAGAACGCGCTGGCTCTCTTCTATAATAAAGCGGCATCGTTTGGCAACGATTTTTGGTAAGTCAGATTCGTAAGTTTGGAATTGTTCCAGGCTAACATCACGCAATGCTTGAATGGATGGGTCATGCTGCTGCATGAGATGCACGCCTTCTTCGCATTGGGCACGGCGATCATCGTATTCGGACCCCATCAAATTGCGTTCGGCGCGAGTGTCGCAGATCACAACTTGCAGACCATCTGCAATGCGCACCGATTCGCTGGTGAGGTGGCGACAATCGAGCTGAATAGCGCTGCCTACCTGCCCCATTGCGGAGCTGTACTGGTCGAGAATGCCGGTACTGACTCCGACGAACTCGTTTTCGGCTTGCTGCCCGAGCTGGGCCATGTCAACCGAATCGAGATCGAATCCGCTAAGTTGCTGGAAGGTAACGGCCGTTCCCATCTCAATCGCCGCCGACGAACTTAACCCACTACCAAACGGAACCGTACTATGAACCAGTCCATCAAATCCTTGCAATTCGTACCCGGCTTTCTGCATCATAAGCGCCATGCCGCGCACGTAATTGCTCCAGGGAACTCGTTGATCGTGTTTGATGTCATCGAGTGAAAACTGACTTTCACCTTTAATGTTTAACGAGCGAATGCAAACCTTGCCGTCAGTGCGGGGGGTGGCAGCAATCCAGGTGTCGCGGTCCACCGTCATGGTCATCACGTAGCCCATGTTGTAATCTGTGTGACTGCCCATCAAATCTACGCGTCCTGGTGCTCTTGACCAGATTTGCGGGGTTTTGCCGAATTGTTTTTCAAATTCGACAGTTATCATTTTTTTTCTTTCCTCTATGTTCATTAAAGCCTCCTTCCCCTCTCGTGGAGTGAAGGCTTTAGCCAGTTCTCTAAAACCGTTCCGGCTGAAGCCTCCACTCCGAATTGTACTTTATGCCAATGCTTTAAATGCATCCAACATGGCCGCTACGTTTTCTACTGGGATATCGGTCATCATGCGGTGGGAGGGGGCAACGAGCATGCCTGTGCCATTGGGTGAGAGAGTGGTGGTGGCGGCGGAAACGGCCGTTTTCACTTCATCCTCCGTCCCATAAGGCAGCACCGTTTGCGTCGAAATGCCGCCATAAAACGCCAGCTTGCCTTGGAAATTCTCGATCAGCCAATTGTGATCCAACACCTCCGGCTGCACCGGATTTAACGTTGTCAATCCAATTTCCACCAAATCAGGCAAAATCTTTTGAATTTGGCCATCAGAATGCATCAAAACAGGCATGTTGCGCTCTCTGAACGGGGCAAACAGTTTCGCCAAACGCGGCTTAATATACTTGCGCCACATGCGCGGCGAGAACAGCAAATTCTTTTGCGCCCCATAATCATCGCCAAAATAACCACCAGCCACACCCAAATCGATATAGCGATGAATCAATTGCAGTTGAATGTCGGTAATCCGATCAAACAGTTCATTGGCAAAAACAGGATCAGTCGCCATGTCCATGAAAAACTGCTCAAACCCGCGCAGCGTCCACGCTCGTTCAAACAACACAAATCCAAAGTTTGGCGTGATGAAATAGTCATCCCCTTTCTCTTTGATCGTTTTTTCTGCGCTCAACAAAAGATTGGGATCGTTCGGATCAGGCCAGGGATAGCTGTCCAAATCGTTGTTTTTGGCCAGCGGATTAACGGACGCAAAATATCCTTCTTCCTTTGTGTCGAAACCGACGCCCCACCAATCAAACTTGACCTTACCATCGTCGCTGAGAACGCCGGGAAAGTCCATATCCACACGCACCATGTGATTGTCAAGAAAATCAGGCAGGTCTGCTACGGCAACGTTGAAATGTTCGGCCATTTTCTGACCCATGCCGGGCGTGTAATTAATTTGGGTAGGAATGCGGTCTACGTCTTGATAAGTGACAGCGCGGTGCATTCTCTCTTTTCGTGTTAAATTTGTCATTTGGCTATTTCTCCAAAAAATCTTAAAGTGTCTTTTAGATGTTCTTCCCAGTACGGCCATTTGTGGTCGCCGGGAAACTCTTCGTACTGATGTGAAATGTCGTTTTGTAATAATTGCTGGTGCAATTGTCGGTTGTGAGCGAGCAATCTATCGTCGTGCCCGCAATCAAATCGAATAGGCGGCAGTTGTGCGCGATGTTTTTTCATCCAATACAAGATGAATGGATCGTCAGTCTCGTCGAATTGGTAAGGAATCGGATGCCGGGTAATGATCTCATTGAGGCTGTCCAGGTTGGTAGCGGATGAATGGGCTGAAATACCTTGGAAGCGATCCGGGTATTTTGCGCCAAGTCGCAATGCCCCGTAGCCACCCATGGAAAGACCGGCGATGAAAGTTTCTACACCCAACTGAGGCAATATCTCTCGCACACAATCAATCACATCCTCAACAATCCACGCTTCGTAATTAGCCGACTCATGCGGCACATAGCCGCTGCCCTCTGCCCACAGGCCATCCGATGGCATCACCAACACCAATGGCGGGATGTCGTCAGATTCAATTAATTTTGCGGCGGTGAGATGCGCCCCAGCCTTCAATGCCCACGCCCAATGGCTGCAATAAACGCCATGCAGCAGCACCACCAGCGGCAAATTAGTCATCTGCTCACTGTTTGGCGGCACAAACAAAGCCACATCACCCCGTCCACCCAGTGCGGGGCTGTTAAATGTCAAAAAGCGCAGATGCTGCGGTTCAAATCGTGGGTCGGACAGTTCAATCTTGCCAAAACGTGACATACAATTACTCCATCACCAACACGCCTTTGGCGTTGATGCCGGTGTGCATATCGGCAAACGCTTGCGGCAGTTCTTCTAATTTATAAGTGCGGGTTACAAGTTCATCGAGCAGCAAATCACCTTTTTCGTACAGTCGGAACAGGCGCGGAAAATCGATCTCTGGACGGCACATACCATATCGAGGATTGATGTACACTTTGTCCCACTCAAACAGGCGCATGTTAATCGTTAAATCTTCTTCGATACCGCTGGCTTGCACGGCAACGCCACCGTTACGAATCATGGCTAATGGAGCGGCACCGAGGGAGGTAACGGCCGTTGCCTCAAACGCATAATCAGCCCCACGCCCACCGGTCATCGCCTTGATTTTTTCTGCTGCGTTCAACAGCCCTTCATCGTCACGGTCTGCAAGCAAGATATGCGTTGCACCAAATTGAACTGCCATTTCCAGCTTGCTTTGGTTAATGTCAACCGCAATGATTTTGCCAGCACCGGCAATCCTCGCCCCCTGCACAATATTCAAACCAACACCACCAGCCCCAATCACCACCACATTGCTGCCCGGTTCAACCTTTGCCGTATTCACCACAGACCCATACCCAGTCATCACCCCGCAGCCCACAATAGCTGCTGATGGAAATGAGACATCTACCTCAATTTTGTTAACCGCCTGTTTCGCCACAACGGTATGCGTGGACATGGTTCCCAGATAAAACGCTCGCTCAATTCCTTCGCCTTTGTACAATGACCGCTCATTTGGTACCCGGCACCGGTTTTCGCAAAGGCTGTAATTACCACGCTGGCATTGAAAACATGTGCCGCAGTTCGTTGCCCAGTTTAATAAGACACGGTCACCCGGCTGCACATGCATCACGCCGGGACCAACCTGCTGCACAATGCCAGCCCCTTCATGCCCCAAAATGCGCGGAATCTCGCGTGACATGTAGATATAATCGGTGTGGCAAACGCCTGCTGCCTTGATTTCCACCAACACTTCATCTTGCTCAGGTGGATACACCTCAATGGTGTCGATTGTCACATTGCCGAAGCCATCAGTGATGGCTGCTTTTGCTTTGATCATGAGTCGCTCCGAAAACCTCCCGGAGGTGCGGCACCTCCGGGAGGTTAATTGCCCGATCACATCCGCACTAAATTGAATTCTTCATGCGCCGTTTCACGTCCCAAAACTTCTTGCACAAATTCCGGCCACCAGTTTTTCTGTTCGCCGCGATCATCGTACTTTTCAAGCACATCTACGGTTTCTGCGCGCAGTGCCCAGCCTTTTTTGACAGCTTCGCCAGAGGGCAGGCCAGTTTTGGGCAGCAGCCATTTGCGCCCGGTGTGGACGTGCAACACTTCATCGGCCCAGTCGTAATCTTGAATTTGTGCGGCCAGCGGGCTGTTGGCATTGACACTGATTTGGTATTCCAGTTTTTTACCGGTTTTGGCAGGCATTAAGTTTTGTTCGATGGCGTAGAGTACATTGTGTGCATCTTTCACATTCAATGTGCCCAGCCGAATCGACATGCCGGGATGAATGGCGATATGTTTTTTCCAATCGACACCGCGATTTTCAAAATAAATGGAGCCTAACATAGCGTGACGCACTTCATCCCAAAGCTGGCGAGTCAGTTCGACGTAATATTCCCACGGCTCACCTTTTGATTCGGCAATGATGCGCGTCATGTATTCGGGCACGTCCATCTCGACGACGCGGCGGCACATGAGGGCGATGATGCGCTCATCGAGCGGCACGGCTTCGTTCATTGACACTTGCCGCTGTGGATTGATGAAGTTCCATTTCATGGCAAAGCGGTCATCGCGTTGAGGAAAGAAATCGGGTGTAAACGGTTCGACAGCTCGACTGGCGGGTAATTCGGCTGGTTTTTCTTGGTCGCCCATGATGCCACCCATATTTTGCAAAAAGGCGTTGAGATGCGCTTGCCATTGGTCGGCTTTGGCTTGTGCGGATGGGGTGTGGGTAACGGCCGTTACCGCCATTGCCCCCCACACATTCATCTCCTCTTCATCAACCAAAATATGCTTAATCATGTACCGAGTAGGATGGTCCATGATGGGATTGCTTTTAGCAAAATGGGCGCGGTATGCTGCCAGCAAAGCCGGTTTCAAAACGCCATACAGTCCCACAATTTTTTCAACGGTATCTTGCGCTGTCAGTAATTCGTCAAAAAATTGGTCGATGGCTGGGTCAGGGCAAACATCCATGCGCGGTACAGGGTTTCGCATTTCGCCAACTCGCACACGAATATCAGCGGCGTGATCTGCATCGAGGCTTAAATGCAGTCCCAGCGCTTCTTTCACTTCCCATTCAGGTGTTGAAGCCAGCCAATATAAACCAACTTCCATAGCCCGTTTTTCGATCCACGCATAGCGCAAAAAACGAGCGACATTTTCTTCAACACTATAGCCAACGCGAGCGGCTTCTTCATAGGTTGCCAATCCGGCAAGTGGTGGAATTTGCATGATTATCTCCTTTAGAAAGAACCTCCCGGACTTGTGGCATTTTGCCTTGCACCTCCGGGAGGTTGGTCAAAATGTGGCAAGCTTAAACAAGCATAGAGGTTTTCCTTATGCACAAATTGGCATATCAGATTGCTTGTAACTTACCTTTTTAGTTAGTCTGGTACAGGCGCTGTCGAGTCTCGTATGGTCAGGCCTGTTTCCAATCGGGAAAAGAGTGGTTCTGCATCCTTTGCCCGAGGGTTTTTCATTAATTCAAACAGCAGTTGCATGGCCGTTTGTCCGATTTGGTAGCGTGGCAGCGTGACGCTAGTTAATGGCGGATCGGTTTGGGTTGCCAACCAAATATTGTCTAATCCAATGACGGACATGTCTGTTGGTATTTTGATATTGTGTGCGCGGGCTTCGGATAGAATACCCATTGCCATCAGGTCGTTGGCACAGAAAACGGCCGTATATCGTCCCTTCTGTTGCGCAATAACCTGCATTGCCGCCCGACCGCCGTCGATGCGCAAATCGCCTTCAATAATCAAAATATCTTTTTCCGGAATACCATACCCTTTCAAAGCTGATAAAAATGCTCTCTGCCGCCAACGTGAAGTGCGCAATTCAATGGGTCCGCTAACATGTACAAAACGACGATGGCCTAATTCGATGAGATGGTCAACAGCTTGCTGGACACCCCTCCGGTAATCGACTCGGAGCAGGCACAAATTACCTTTCGCATTTTTTACTTCCCAATCTAATACTAATGCCGGAACATTGTTTCGAGCCAGTTCTTCTAACCACCTATCGGACATGCTGCTCGACATGATCAGGACGCCATCGACACGTTTATCGATCAACGAACGGACAAACGCCATGCCGCGTTTTTCATCATAGTTCGTGTTGCATAAAAACACGTCATACCCATCTTGGAAAGCAGTATCTTCTACGCCATGAATCACTTCAGGATAAAATGGATTGCCCACATCTGAAATAAGAATGCCAGCGGTGTTGGTGCGCTTTGAAGTTAAGCTGCGAGCCACACTGCTTGGACGATAATTCAGGCGCTTAATAGCTTTTTCAACACGCTCACGAGTGGCATCACGCATGTATTCAGAGCGCCCACTCATCACACGGCTAACAGTTGCTTTTGACACACCCGCCTCACGTGCAACATCAGCGATAGTAGGTCGAGACATAGGTAAATCCTAATAGTAGTTTATTTGTGAATCATTTTCTGAAACCGGTTTCAGAATACCATAGCACCCTATAAATTGTCAAGCTGTTTACGAAAGATGTGTACATACTGCACACGCTGTGCTTTGGGGAAGGAAACGGCCGTTTTCTCCCAAAAACAAATTTTCCCGCCGCCAGGTTGCCCCTCCCAACTCCCCAATTTTCAGTACTCCACACCACACTCGCCACCCCACCAATCGACCATAAAAACATTTTTATGAGATCAAGTCGAGCCGTATGACTGTGGAACTATTTTAATTAAGAATGCATTAATGTATCTTAAGCCTGAAGTTTCAACACTTTCGTTTGCGGGCACGAGGAGCACTTTGTAGTAGAAAAACTTAATAGGTGAAGCGTTCGTTTTCCACCGTATTGGTTAGCACAAATAGCTGCCTTATTTCATGCTGCCAAGTCAAATTAACTTGCCACAAAATTGTGGGACACGTTAATAAAAGTGGAGCACAAATGCCTCCCCCATAGTGACAGGAAAAAATGAAAAATCGTTACAGAATAAAAAAACAACCCACATGTTATGTAAATCGCAAAAACTGGAGAGCGACATGAAATTAAAAAGTTTAATCCCCCTGCTCGTAATGGGCTGCCTCACCTTGATCCTGACAACAATTGTCAACAACAAAGCCAATGCATCAACCAATGCCCCAGCAGCAGTTCAAACCGTTATCACCACCAACACGGTGGCCGACGACTCAGACATCCATGCCTTTGTGCTAAATCGCAGCGGCAATCCAGTGGTTGCCTACCTGGACAGCAGTAACAATCTGAAACTAGAAGTTTGTTCTGGTTCCAACTGCACCGCCGCAGCAACCACGGTGGTCGCTGCGGCCGATTCCAACGGCGCTGGGGCCGACAGCGCGCTTGACCTGGCCATCAACAGCAGCGGCCACCCGGTAATCGCCTACACCGATAAAAATGATTATCTTCAGTTCACCGTCTGCGGTGATGCTACCTGTGCCAGTGGAAACACCACCACCCTGGTGGACGGCAGCGCCACGGTTGTCGACCTCGCCTTGCAGCTGACTGGCACCGGCCTGCCTGTGATCGCCTACCAGGATGTCAACAGCGGAAATGATTTGAAAGCAGCCATTTGCAGTAACCCCACCTGTGCCGGCAAAACCATTCAAACGTTAGATTCGGATGCGTACTATCCGTCCTTGGCGCTGACGGCCAGCGGCTATCCGGTGATCAGTTACGCGTCTGGCATTCCTTTCGGATTAAAAGTGGCGATCTGTAACGATGCCACCTGCACTACCCAAACCCCGGTAAATGTTGACAACAGCGGCAATGTTGGGTCAGATTCATCCATCGCCCTGACAAGCGCCGAATACCCCGTGATCAGCTACTACGACAACAACAACGAGGATTTGAAACTGGCAATCTGCGGCGACGCCGCCTGCACGAATAAAACACTCCACACCCTCGACAGCAATGGGACTGTTGGCTCATTCACTTCCCTGGCGCTCAACGGCAGCGGCTGGCCGGTAATCGCTTACCAGGGGACAGCAAGCAGCAGCACCTTCCTGAAACTGGCCGTGTGCGGCGATGCCAGCTGCACCAGCCCCACCCTGACCACCTTAACCAGCACAGATGAGCCAGGGTTCAACAGCAGCCTGGCGTTGGACAGCCAAAATGTGCCCTACGTGGTGCATGCCAATTATGCCGCCACGCCCCGCGTGGAACTCAGTCGCTACGGCATCCCGGCGGCCTGGCCGATGTTCCGCCATGATAGCAGCCACACCGGGCGCAGCCCCTACAACGGCCCAGACTCACCCGCTTTGAAATGGGCATTTGCCACTGATGGTCCAATCTACTCCTCACCCGCTATTGGGGCGGATGGCACCATTTATGTTGGCTCTTATGATAAAAAGCTGTACGCCTTCGACCCGGCGGACGGTACCAAAAAATGGGATTTTGCCACCGGTAGTTCTGTCCTATCCTCACCGGCAATCGGGGCGGACGGCACAATCTACGTAGGCTCTGGTGACGGGAAGTTGTATGCCATCAACCCGGCGGACGGTACCAAAAAATGGGATTTTGCCACCGGTAGTACTGTCAGCTCCTCACCGGTGATCGGGGCAGATGGCACTATTTACGTGGGATATCATGATTTTAAACT
>QQUD01000893.1 GCA_008501785.1 Chloroflexota bacterium | reverse complement strand
AACCGCCTTGTAAATCGGAGCTGACAGTGCCGTACCTGATGAGGCGGCAATGATGTCTGCATCACTTCCTACCGGACTAAAAAACCAGTAGACGGTGATCATGCCAATGGCCGACAGGATCAGAAAAATGACAATGGGCAGATTTTGCCCAATGAGACGAATCCAGGTCGGTGCGGTATCCCAAGAAGCTGTTCGTTGCTGTGAACGCATTAAGTTTGATTCCTGATAGTTTCTACGGTAGCAGATTGTACACGATGTTGTCAATTTGGGTAAAAATCAATAAAAGTGCTGCTTTTTGTAAGAATGGCGTGAAAAACAGCATCCATCTATTAAGTTCGGTATGAGAAAAATTGAATTTATGCAAGTTGGTGATAGAAAAAAGTCACCTTTTGTGGTCAACTTGGCTCTATATTATTAGAATGCGGGAAACGGCCGTTTTAATAAACGACAGTTAACCAAATTTTTGGAGAAAACGTATGGCGGGAATGAAAGCCTTAGTGCTGACAGCAAGCAACAAACAAATAGGCAGCGGAAAGCGACAAGACGCATTCAGTGAATTAGTCGTTCGTTTTCAAGATGCAGCTTTTGAATGGGCATATTCTGTACTCGAGGATGCAAATATGGCGCAAGATGCTGTACAAGAAGCGTTTGTGGTTGCCTACCAAAAGTTAGACCAACTGCGGCAGCCATATGGTTTTCCTGGGTGGTTAAAACAAATCGTTGTTTCCCAATGTTATCGGCTGACGCGTGGTAAAAAAGTGGTAATGCAGCCCATCGAATCCACAAATAATTTACCAACGCCTGAGCCTGGACCTGCTGCAGCAGTTGAAGAGATTGAGTTAAAACAAAAAGTTTTAGCAGCGATTCAAGCTTTGCCGGATAACCAGCAGGTTGTCACGCAGCTATTTTATTTTAAGGGGTATTCTCAAAAAGAAATTGCAAAGCTGTTAGAACTGCCTTTAACCACTGTTAAGAAGCGATTGCAGTATGCACGGCGAGATTTAAGAGGTATTTTGGTATCGATGTTTGATGTTGTTACACCAACTCCGGCACCGGTTCCTGTTCCGATACCGGTACAAAGCAGCCAATTGCCTCCGGTAAATCATAGTTTTGAGGATAAATTTTGAGTTGAATGAGGTTGTGAAACGCATCCTTTTTCGCGTACAATGAAATGTAAAGATCCCCTCAATGCACATTCTCCATATTTTTAGGCTGCTGTATTCATAAATATGTAAGAAATTATTTACATAAATCATATAATAGATTGATAGTATAAAAATTATTATTAATTAGTAGGTAAAAAAATCCCCCATTGGGAGAAAAGAGATAGTTTTATGGACGAGCAAAACCCTAATGAAAACCGACCCTCCATTCCAACCTGGGTGTGGGTTCTCGGTGTGTTTGCCCTGATATTGGGCTTACAGTTGTTTTTAAACGGCCGTTTTAACGGCCCCAAGCAAGTACCATTTCAAGAAATTGTAACGCGTATTGAAAATGACCAGGTAAAACAAATTGCCCAGGTCGGGTCTCGACTTGAAGTCACTTTAAAAGACGATCCCGAGACCGTTTTGGCCGCATTCAAGGATTCTCAAGAAGGCCTCACCGAAACACTTGCATTTTATGGCATTACTGCAAGTATGCTTGATGAGAAAAATATTGAGCTGATAGTACGTGATCAATCAGCATGGAATAACTTTATCACCATTGCATTGTCAATTGGCCCCGTCTTGTTATTAATTTGGATTTTCACACGAGGCTTTCGTCAGATGCAAGGTGGCGGCGGCAACAGCATCTTTGGTTTTGGCCGCAGCAAGGCGAAAAACCTGAACGATGCAGATCGGCCAACCGTTACATTTGAAGATGTTGCAGGAGTCGAAGAAGCAAAAATGGAACTAGCTGAAGTGGTCCAATTTTTGCGCGAACCGGAAAAGTTTGTGCAGGTTGGTGCGCGTATACCCAAAGGTGTGCTCATGGTTGGCCCTCCAGGAACGGGTAAAACGCTGTTGGCACGTGCGGTTGCTGGTGAAGCTGGCGTCCCCTTCTTTCATATCTCCGGTTCTGAATTTGTAGAAATGTTTGTTGGCGTAGGTGCCAGTCGTGTACGCGACTTGTTTGAGAAAGCGAAACAGGCAGCGCCCTCTATTGTGTTCGTTGACGAAATTGACGCAGTAGGGCGGCAGCGTGGTGCTGGGCTTGGTGGCGGTCATGATGAGCGTGAGCAAACGCTGAACCAAATTTTGGTAGAAATGGATGGCTTTGATAATGAAACGAACATCATTGTGATGGCAGCCACGAACCGGGCCGACATTTTAGACCCGGCGCTGCTGCGTCCAGGTCGATTTGATCGCAAAGTGTTTGTCGATTTGCCGGATGTACGTGGTCGAGAAGCGATTTTGAAAGTTCACGCTCGTGGCAAGCCAATTTCCAGCGACGTTGATTTGATCGATTTTGCACGGCTGACAGCTGGTTTCTCCGGTGCTGACTTGGAGAATTTGTTGAATGAAGCGGCTATCTATGCCGCTCGGCGAGACTCTAAGACAATTTCCATCGTAGATTTTCAGGACGCTTTTGATCGGATAGCCATCGGACCTGAAAAGAAATCACGTGTGCTTAGTGAACAAGAGAAAGAGACAATTGCTTATCATGAAGCGGGACATGCAGTTGTTTCCTTTTTTATGGCTAACACGGACCCAGTGCAGAAAATTACCATTGTGCCGCGTGGTCGTGCCGGGGGATACGTGTTGCCATTGCCGGAAGACCATATTCTGACTACGAGAGAGCGCATTGAAGATAAGATTGCAATGGCCCTTGGTGGTCGTGCTGCTGAAGAAATTTTCTTTGGGACGATTACAGATGGTGCTTCCAGCGATTTGCAGCAGTCGACACGATTGGCCAAAATCATGGTGATGCAATTGGGGATGTCTAACACGTTGGGTCTGCCGGTTTATGGTGGGCAAAGTAACAATCCGTTTTTGGGGCGAGATTATGGCATGGCAAGCCGCGATTACAGTGAAGACGCAGCTAAGGCTATTGATGATGAGGTTCGTCAGATTTTGGAACATAATTATGATCGCGCAAAAAAGGTAATTACAGATAAGCGGGACATCATGGTCAATTTGGCCACTGCGCTGATGGAAATTGAGACGATGGACCGTGAAACGTTTGAAGGATTGATGAATCAGACAGATACAGTAGATAAGCGGGCTTCAGAGAATGGCGAGGATGTGACAATTGTACCTCACGTTGAAGAAACTGCTGGTGATTAAAAATTTACCTTAATAAGATGGGCTTGTTCGTTAACAACTTTTAGAGATGATAGAATGGCCCAATCTTTAAGATTGGCTTGCCAAATTAACAACAAACAGACCCTAAGTGCCCATTCGCAAATAAGTTATGGAATTGGCGAATGGGCTTAAAGTAACCGTTCGGTTCCGAAACCGCTATTTTATTTCCGAACGGTTACTAAGTAACGAAAAAAGGCTCCCATTATTGGGAGCCTTTTCTATTTTGATTGGATTGCTTGATTAAAGTTATGTCTAACTATTTTGCAATTACATCAAAGTAGTCGAATTTGGCACGGGCATTGCCGTGTTCGTCTTTCGCTTGCACGATAACACCGAAATAGGGTTGGATAAAGCTATCCATGTTATTGTCGGTGGCTGAGCCAACTTCGGAGTCGTTTAGATAAATTTTGATTTTATTGTTTTCTAAAACATCAACACGCCAAACATTATAATCACCTTCATCAGCAGAGGTGATTTTCGTCCAGTCGATGAGGTTATCTACGTCATCTGGTTGATTGCTCTTGAAAGAATTTACCTTTTGTAGTTTGAAACGGAAGAATGTGCCATCATTGTCGCGATATTCAACTTTCAAAACATAGTAAGTTCCAAAACAGCTTGAGAATTCAGCATTCGGGCAAGTATTTCCATCCCAATCAGCACCAAAAACAATACCATAGAGGTCATGATTTTCAGGATCTTTGTGTTGCGCATTGATTTCCAGGCTGTAGGGTGTAGAAGGTGCAGTTACCAGTGGTGAAACAATTATGTAATCACCTGCGTCTTCGACGAGAACGCTTAAAATACCTTTTTTATCATCACCATGTTTAACTTCGTGATTACCTTGCGTATCTGATCTACGGTTTTCCCAACCGGTAATGTCGTTAGCAAAACCGTCATGGTAATCAGTGCCGCCTGAAGGTGTAGGGCTTACTGTTGGTGTTGGGTCTTTTCTGACAATAGGAATATAAATTTCATCTCCACCTTGTACTAATAGTTGCACATTGTCTATCAATGCACCTGGTAAAGTTCCGGCGTCACCAGCGGCATCGCTTGTGAAATTGAACCCGATGTATACTGCATCATTTCCATGGTGATCGCTCAGGTCGTAGTTATTCCTTGTCCAGCCACTTGTGGTGGAAAAGGTGCTTTTACCTGTAAATGTGGCAACATCTGTTCCAGATGTTGAGGATGCGGAGACACTAAATTCGTCACCGCCATTTGTTTCCAGCCAATAATCAAAAGTGAGAGATGAATTTGCTATTCCACTCAAATCAATTGGGCCGTAAATAAGCCAGGAATCCACATTATCTGGATACTGATGTGTATTCGCTACCAGGGCTTGCCCTTCTAGCCCCCCTGCAACAGCCCATGCGCTTAAAGAGTCACCGACAGTAGGACTTGGAGAAAATGCTTCCCTATCCCATTTGTATTCGCCAAGATCTGTTGTTGAATTATCAATATAGGACCAATTTCCGTCGAGCGCGGCTTCAAAGGTTTCAGTGATGAAGGTTGTCCAATCGGAATCAGCGAGTGTGATGTTGATGGGGGTTTGGTTGAGGAGGTTGGCGTCGATAACGGCCGTAAACTCCTCCCCAATAAAAGGTGGAACAGGTGTGGGTGGTTCACCTGCGCTGACGATATTTGCCATTTGGCTAAAAGATGAAATTGCAATTGCCATAATGACTAAAATGACAAATGCAGCAACAAAAAGCACACCGAAGTGTTGGTTTGATCGATTCATTTCGACTCCTTTTTTTTTCTCGATTCCCAAGTTGACCATCAGGTCAACAGTCGGCCATTAATTGGCTGACAGAAAGACGATTGTATAGATTTCGGGAAAACCGTCAATTCTGAAAAAAATATTCTAATTTTTAATGAAAATTTTTGGTACAAACTTCGCCTGGATATTTATAATCAATAATGAAAAATTAAACATGACGGTTTCCCTATGGTTAATCAGTGGTTGACGGCCGTTTTTCACCCCGCTATAATCTTGTGCAAGTTACTAACAACTTCGAAAGAGACAAGTACGATTTTGAGAATGGCGGTCAAATGACTGCATCAGAGAATTAGCGGTTGGTGCGAGCTAATCATTCCAATATCCGAAATCCACTCTGGAGTTGCACCCGAGAAAGCGTAAATGATGTTTTACATCATATGCATAAGGTGTGCCGGGAACGCCCGTTATCGCGAAGATAAGGTTTGTGTCATTAACGCAAACGAATCCAGGTGGCACCACGGGCCCCCTCGTCCTGGAAATGGCGAGGGGGCTTTTTGTATTAATGTGACACTTTGAGGAGGCAATCATGATTGATATTAATTTGATTCGAGAAAAACCTGAGTGGGTAAAAGAACAAGTCGCCAAACGAAATGACACAGCACCCATTGATGAAATATTGGCTGGTGATGCACGGCGACGTGATATTTTGAAAGAGGTTGAGGCACTGCGCAGGCAGCGCAACGAAAGTTCGAAGCAAATCGGCCGTTGGATGGGGTCGTTGAAGAAAATGGAGGCAGATTTGCGCCGTGCCGAAGCTGGTCAGGATGTGGGGCAGCCGCTTGATGTGCTGCGGACACAGGTTAATGCGATGCAGGCCAATGCGGATGAAGCTAAAGACAAGACGCGCGAAATTGGCGACAAAATTAGCGAACTCGATGTTGAACTGCGCGAAGTCGAAGCAAAGCTGCGCGAAAATATGTTATGGGTTCCTAATATTCCGCATGAATCGACACCGGTGGGTCCAGATGAATCGCACAATGTGATTTATGAGCCGCAGGGTGCGCCCAAACCAACGTTTGACTTTGCCCCCAAACCGCATTGGGATTTAGGCACTGAGTTGGACATTATTGATTTTGAACGGGGTGTGAAGTTGAGCGGCAGCCGCTTTTACATGCTCAAAGGTTGGGGGGCACGATTACAGCGGTCGTTGATTCAGTTTATGCTGAATTATCATTTGGAACATCACGGATTTACTGAAGTGTATCCGCCGTTTATGGTGCGGTCGCAGGTGTTTGAAGGGGCCGGACAACTGCCAAAGTTCTTTGACAATATTTATCGTGATGCCGAAGAAGATTACATGTGGTTGGGAACGGCCGAAATTGCGCTGACCAATGTGCATCGTGATGAAATTCTTGATGAAGCGGATATGCCAATCAAATATGTGGCTTACACGCCTTGTTTCCGACGCGAGAAGATGAGTGCGGGTAAGGATGTGCGCGGCATTAAACGTGGGCATCAATTTGACAAAGTGGAGATGTATCAGTTTGTGCATCCCGACACGAGTTATGAAGTGTTGGAAGAGATGAAGCAATATGCAATTGATATTTGTGATGCATTGGGTTTCCACTATCGGCTGTTGGAGCTGGCATCGGGTGATGTGAGCTTTGCCATGACCAAAACTTATGACATTGAGGTGTGGGCTGGCGGATGTCAGGAGTGGTTAGAAATTAGCTCGATTAGCAACTCGGAAGATTATCAGGCACGGCGGTCGAATGTGAAATATCGTCCGACGGATGGAGGTCGGCCGAAGTTCCCGCATACGTTGAATGCAAGTGGTTTGGCATTGCCTCGGGTAATGATAGCTGTTATCGAAAATTATCAGCAGCCAGATGGCAGTATTGTGGTGCCGGAGGTGTTACGGCCGTATATGGGCGTCGATGTTATTCCGGCTAAATAAACAGTTAGCAAGGTGCGACGCATTTCAGAAAGGGCGTCGCACCTGAATTAACACACGCACACAAATGCTTGTTTTTCTCTCAAAACATCCTCATAGACATCAAGCATTTGATCCACAATACGGGGCCATGCATATTGTTGTGCATATCCTCGCGCTTGCTGTCCCAGCAATTGACGACACTCTTTATTTGTCAATAACTCGTAAATTCTTTCTGCCAAGGCCTCTGGGTTACGAGAGGGCACATGAAAGCCATTGAATCCATCTTGGACCAGATAAGCCAAACCGCCTACCTCTGAGGCAATTACAGGGGTTCCCATTGCCATTGCTTCTAAAGCCACCATGCCAAAACTTTCATAATGTGAAGGCATTACCACAATTTCAGCGGCTGCGTAATAATTTGGCAGAATCGTTTGATCCTTGGCTCCTAAAAAAGTGACCAAATCATGAATGTCTAAATCAGCTCGCAGTTTTTGTAAACGAGCCATTTCCTCGTCCAGATCATCAGCCCAGGGATCGCCACCAATAATTGCCATACAGGTGTTTTTTACCAGCTCGGGGTAATTTTGTTGGATCAGGGACATTGCCAGCAGCATCGTATCAATGCCTTTTAAAGGTTCGATACGTCCCGCAAACAAGATATTTGTGTCTCCACACGGAATGCCAACCCGTTTTTTGGCTTCCTTTTTATTGATAGGTTTGAAGCGTTCTGGGTCAACGCCTGGTGGAATAATGACGACTTTGCTGGTGTCAGCATCGTAAAGACACTCTAGTTGACCCAATTCTGCTGGCGTTGGTGCAATAATGCGATCTGCTTTTTGAATGACACGTTTTTCGCCGTCGATGCGTGATTGCGGTGCGCGTTCTGCATCACTTTGGGCAATTTTGTTTTTCATATGACCCAATGTATGGAACATTTGCACGACGGGGATGTGGCCCCAAGCTTGACTTAATTGCTCGGCAACAAGACCTGATAGCCAGTAGTGACTGTGAATCAGATCGTAATGAATATTTTCAGATGCGGCAAAGTCGAGGACACCGGCGACAAATTCATCGAGGTAATCCGCGATTTGTGCAACTGGAATTGGTTTTTCTGGGCCAGCGGTGATGTGGATGACGCGTCCGCCGTAGCCGAGGTCATGTTTAACCATCGGTTGGCAGTCGTCTTGGGAGCGGGTAAACACGTCTACCTGAATCCCTTGTCTGCCTAGTTCACGACTGAAATCGCGCACGTAAACGTTCATGCCACCTGTTTTTTTGCCTCCGAGCATGGCGAGTGGGCATGTATGCACGCTAAGCATCGCAATTCGACGAACAGGCGGTGTCGTATCAAATTTCATCTTGTTCTTAATCCTTCTATATCTTGTTTAAAAACAAGCTACGCAAGTTTTCTGATTTCTTGTCGGTAGATTTGGGTGTCTTTGGCTCCAAAGCGATATTTGTAGGTTTCGTTTCCGCGTAAGAAATCAAAGTGAGTGTTTCCGTTTTCGATGGCGAGTTCAATTGCTTTGGCGGTGAGGACTACCCCTAAACTAAGATTTCCAAATGCGTCTGGGTCGAGGCCAGAGTTGTAGACCCAAATACGGCCGTTATACTCAAAGTTAAACAACGCAGCCGCTTTTCGATCTTCCACTTCAATAAAAAGGAGCTGTAATGTGTCAGCATCAAGCGCTGATTGCGCAGTTTGATGAAAGACAGCACGACGTCCTTCATTGAGCCAGTCCCGTTTTTCAAAGGTGCTTTTTTGCATCAATGCTAAAAATTCATCAACAGCAGCGGCTAAATCATCATCTTTGCCGATTCGAACAAGTTCAGCCTCAGCACCAGTTGCACGTCGTAGTTTGCGGCGAATTTCTCGCCGCTGCTTACTGTCGATGGCGTTGAGGTAGGCATCAAATGTTTCTGGCAGTTCAATGATGGGACATACTTCGATGACGTCTTCGTTAAAAGAAAAACCTCGCCGTTCGATTTCTTGGGGAAGAAATATTCGTGTTGGCGAGGCTTCTGGGATATTGCATAGGTCAAGCCCTTTCCATTCGGGGAATCCAGGGCTACATAGGCAGTCGAAAACGGCCGTCCAAACCGTTTCAACATGGTTAGCTGCACAAATTGCATCGAGATAATCTGTTTCTTCGATACAACCGTTGAAATACAGAATTTCATCTAACAAATATAGACAAGCAATACCAATTGGATCGTCATCATGATAGACTACAATCGTGTGCAAATTGCCCTTTTCTGGATGCAAATGTGTCCACCATGCTTCTTGATAAGAAAGCGATTGAAATGGTGTATTTGTGATGCCTTGATTGGCTAGTAAATCCCAAACAGGTGCTAATGTTGCGAACGCTTCTTCACCGTTAATTAACTTCGTATATGTCACAATGTCCAAAATCCTTTTCTTTTGGGTGTTGTCGTTACCCCATTCATTATATCCATTTACACAAAAGATAACATCAGAATTAGATAAATCTCTAATGTCTGTGCACAATAGGTCAAATAATTGACGTGTACAAATGAGAAATTCTTACGAAAAAAGCGGGATTTATTTACGAAGCTTCCATTTCAAAATAATTTGCCACCAATCAATGAACTTGGGTACTCCGCGTTCAAAGCGTACCATTAAAATGCCAACGACCAGAATAGTAGCACCAATCCATTGAGTTAGCGTGAGCCGTTCGTGAAGTAGAACGGCTGCAATTCCGATGGTGACAACAACTTCAAAAACGCCTAAGAGTGCTGTTTGAATGCTTCCTAAACTTTTAACACCAAGGAATAATGTGAGTCGTGCTAAGGCTGTTGCCAATCCCATGAGTAGGATGGCTTGCCAACCTGCCATGTTCACGGTTGAGAGGTCTGTTGGCTGGATGATCCAGGCAAGGCTGACGACGATTGCCATGGCGGTGATGGCGTAGAGTGTCATGGTTGGGGCGGGAATATCGAGTAGGATGCGTTGGCTAAAGACGAGTTGAAGGGCGTACATGATGGCGGCTACGAGCATCATGCCGACCCCAACCCAGTCGGGTGGGGTTAGACCCCCTTGGGTTAACAAGTAAATGGCGAAGATGGTAACGGCCGTTCTCAACATCGTTAACCATGAAATATTTTGCCCGGCAAGGCGCAAGAAAATGGTGACAAATATTAAGTAGGTAATATTGATGAGTTGCCCAACTGAGGCGTCAATTCTTGTGAGAGATGCATAAAAAAAGATTGAGCCAAATCCATTGATGCCACCTGCAATTAAGCTGCTGACAATAGCAGGAGTAGAGCTTTTGATGTAATGTCTTGCGAATAAACCCGTGGCTAACCACATGATGGCAGCTGCAAAAAGTGTGCGAAAAGTAACAACCGTAAGCACATTGACGCCAGCACCATAAGCGAGTTTGGCTAAAATTGGCACTGTTCCTAAAAAAATAGGGGATAAAAGTGCCCAGACAAGTCCCATTTGCAACGTTGAAGTGTAGGAGGCGCGTGGCTTAACATCTTTTGGCGGGACAACAGCCGTCTGCGGTTCTTTTGCATAGACGGCTGCTGTCGATTGTGCTTGTTTTTGTTTTGTTGTCAAAGGGTTTCTCTTCGTCCCAGCTACAAGGAGGGTTTTTGAGAAGATTGGTGTATGGGTAGTAAAACATGGAAAGTACTGCCAGGCAAGCTTTCTGGATCACGCTTTTCGCTTTCTACCCAAATACGGCCGTTATGCGCTTCAACAATTCCACGAGCAATGGCTAATCCAAGCCCCAGCCCGCCTCCCTGAAATGCTGATTTACTGGTCGAGTGGTGTTCAATTGCACCGAGCACATAGAACTGTTCAAAAATACGACGTTGTTCATCGACCGGAATTCCGATACCAGTATCACGAATGACAATATCAACCGCGTCATCCACAATACGCCCCACCACATAAACTTCACCGCCATCAGGCGTATATTTAATTGCATTGCCAATCACATTATCAAAGGCAGCACGTAATTGTGTCACATCTGCTTCAATGACAGGTAGTTTTGTCAAATCGCCAATATGTAATTTCAATTGACGTTTTTGACAAATATCATCCATCTCATTACAGACTTTTTCTATGAGTGTATGAATTTTTACAGGACCTAAAACAAGGTCTAATGCCCCAGATGTAATACGCGCTACGCTAATAATTTCATTCACAACTTCGCGCATCCTGGTTACACCCAGGTTTAAGCCATCGGCTACCCCAGATACCATTTCTGACGGCATTGGTGCATTTTCATTTTGTTTGATTTGTTCATCAAGCAAATGGGCATATCCACTGATAAGTGTTAAGGGTGTGCGTAGCTCATGCGAAACGAGAATAATGAAATCACTTTTAAGCCGGTCTAATTCTTTGAGTCGCTTATTTGCTCTTTCTAGCTCAGTGATATTGCTTTCAAGCCGTTCAACCAAATTTTGGGCGTGACGCTGCAAATGGTGGCTTTGTTCCTCCATTGTTAGTGGTTCAACGCGCCCTTCCAGATAATCGCGGACATTTTGAGGAAAGGTTGTCACGTTAATCGGTTTGGTCATAAAACCAGAACAACCTGCTGCTAAAGCTAATTCTCGGCTGCCAGGACTATGATTGGCCGTCAAAGCGACAATTGGCACATCAGAGAAATGGGGAAGGCTGCGTAGACGCGTGGTAATTTCTCGACCATCCATATTAGGAAGGTTAATGTCCATTAAAATGAGGTGTGGCTGTTTTTCGCGTGCCAGCATGATGCCTTTTAAGCCATCATCAGCAACCAGAACATTGTACCCTTTGCTGCCAAGGACACGTTGTACAAGCCTTCTGCTGGCTGGATCATCTTCAATGTAAAGAATTGTTTCTTGCGGGTCTGCCATGGCAGCTCTCTTTCACTAATCAAAAGCCGTTGAACTTATTGTTTGAATTTATACTCTTACGAGATCACTTCTTTCTATGGTAAAGCTTGTTTTATATCCGTCAATAGGTCGGAGTCCATAAATGATCCCTTTTGCAACAACGCCTTTATTTTACCGTTAAGCCTGTCTCTTTCAAAAGCAGATAATTCCTTTGCTGTGATGACGATGATTGGTGTATCTTTTAGCGATGGATCTGCTTTCATTTCTTCTACAATACCAAATCCATCGATTCCGGGCATCATTAAGTCAAGTATAACAAGATTTGGCTGTGTGGCTTTAATTAATTGTAGTCCATCAATCCCATTATTAGCTTCTTCTATCAGAAAATCACCTTGTGCTTGCAAAATTCGGCGGATAAGACGCGCTGCATCAGGGTTGTCTTCGACGATGGCAATTCGCTGTACGCGGCTATCTAGCTCTTCCAGGGCTGTTAAAATGCCTTCCTGCCGACTGGTGCTTTCTTCTTCATCGGCAAAAGGCAAGTCCATATCATGTGTATAATGTTCGCCAATAATATGTTTTTCTACCGGGAATGTATGCCCCGAACAGTTGAGAACAACGGTTTCATCAGGTTTGATCTGGCCTGCTCGAATCATTTTGAATAATCCGGCAAAGGCAACGGCCGTTGCCGGTTCAACAGAAATACCATCCATTTTGGCAACGACATGGAGTGCCTGGAATGCTTCGTGATCTGTAATAGCGTCAATCGTTCCACCATTTTCAAGAACTAACTCGCGCAAAACTTCATAAGCTACGCCAGGTGCGCCAGTTGCAAGGGTTGTAATATCTGTAGCCGGATCGTCAACATTTTCGGCTTTTTCTAAACCCTTGTGGAAGGATTGAGCCATGGGAGCGCAGCCACTTGTTTGGAAAAGGGCTAATTTGGGGGCGTTGTTTACGAGGCCTAGCGATTTTAATTCTGAAAACCCTTTCATGACGCCAACGGGACCTAATCCACCACTCACCGCTTGTACATACCAATCTGGTGCTATCCACGGATATTGGTTTCCATTGGAAATTAATGGGTCTTGATTGGCAAAGTAACTCCCTAACTGTTCAGATATTTCAAAGGCAACTGTTTTCATGGCCTCTTTGGCCGCAATGGCCTTGACGCCTCGATCTAGGAAGAGTGCCTTGGTTTCTGCGAATTCTGAGGCAATCTTTTTGGCTTGATCGTAGGTGCTAGCAACTTTGATAACTTCTGATCCGTACAGCGCAACTTCTCGCATTTTGTCTGCGGGGACAGAGCTGGTAACAAAAACCCATAGCTTAATACCAGCTCTGGCTCCATAGGCCGAATAGGCGATGGCCACATTACCGGTGGAGGCAACGACGGCTTCCTTAATCCCGGCTTCTTTCATGACGCTGATAGCAATGGCGGCCTGTCGATCTTTAAAGGAACCTGTTGGTCCCTGCCGTTCATCTTTAATAAAAATATTTGGATGTCCGAGCATTTGTCCAAGATTATCGGCGCGAATGAGGGGGGTCCATCCTTCACCGAGTGATACAATATTTTCATCATTGCGAATGGGAAGTAATTCACGGTAGCGCCATAGGGAGGCTGCGCGTCCTTTTATCGTTTCGAGCCAGGTAGACTGTGAAAGCGTGTCTAAATTATAGGCTGCGTCGATCCAGGCTTCACCACATGATGGGCAATTTTTGATTGGCTGATTATACGTTTCTTTATGGTTACAAGCTTTACAAACAATACTAAATGTTCTCATACTGAAAAATCCTCTCTCATTTAACCTGAATGTTATATGGTGGGTGTTTTTATGAAAGGGTTGGTTCCTCTACATTAGTTCTTGTTACATGAGTTAACGGTAGGGTGACAAAGAAGGTCGAACCTTTGTTAAGATTACTCTCGAACCAAATACGGCCGTTATGCATTTCAACAATCCATTTTGTAATCGGCAATCCCAACCCGGTGCCGCCTGCGGTTCGTGTGGTCGAATTATCGACCTGTTCAAATGCCGCAAAGATTTTAGAAAAATCTTTTTGAGCAATACCAATACCAGTATCTTTGACGCTGATCTGTACTTGATCTGTTTTTTGGCGAATTGATAACGTTACATTGCCCGTTTGTGTATATTTTATTGCGTTTGATAGGAGATTGATAAAAACTTGACGGAGGCGAACCTGGTCCGCTTCAATTGGAGGGAGTCGCTCGGGTACATCCCAAATGAAATTGATTTTGTCTTCATGAATGAGTCCCGCGACGGTTTTGCTGGCAGCTTTTGCTGCTTCAACAATGTCTACTGTAGTAATGGCCAGCGCCATCTTCCCGGCCCCAATTTTTGCCATATCCAAAATTTCGTTAATCAACGTTAGTAAATGCTGCCCATTGTGATAAATTGAGGAAAGGTCTTCTTCTTGCTCGATTGTGATAGGACCGTCGATTCCTTTTAAGATGACGCGGGAGAAACCGATAATTGAGTTGAGCGGTGTGCGCAGCTCGTGGGACATGTTTGCCAGGAATTGGTTTTTCAGGTTGTCTAATTGGCGTAATTTTTCATTGTTTGCCTGAATCGTTTCAAAAAGTTGGGCATTGGCAATTGCCAGGCTGGTTTGGGTGGCGACGCTGCGCAATAATTGTATGTCTTGCTCTGCATAAGCGTTTGGATCGAAGGATTGGACGCTCATTAAACCAATCGTGTTTCCCTCTTGTTGTAGCGGAATCCATAAGGCAGATTGTGGCGGGGTGTCAGGTAAATATTTGGATTCAGATTGCAGCAACGGGGATTGATTGGTTGTGGTGATGGGCATCGATTTTTGCAGAAATTGGAAAAGAGGTTCTTCTGATGATAAGGTACGCGGTTCAATTTTTATGGGTTGTCCATCATAAACTGTAAAGATAGGTGAATATGAATTTGTTTTTGACTCATACTGGGAGAGGATGAAGATGGTATTATCAAGCAGTCTACCTACTTGTTCGAAAACGGTTGTTGCCAGACCGCTAATGTCGAGTACACCGGAGATATTGGATTGGATTTGATTGAGTGTAATCAGCTCTTGCGCTCTGCTCAATGCTTCATCTAGCAGTTTGATGTTTTCAATTTGGGTTGTGACATGGTCGAGGATGGTTTGGGCAAAGATGATGTTTGAAGGTTTAAACGGCCGTTTCCCTCTCGCCGAATCAATTGCCAAAAAACCGATTATCTCTTGTTGGCTGGCAGATGGAATGAGCATAGATGCTTTGGACCCAAATTGTAGAACATGTTGTTGAATCGTTTCACGAGGCGCGTTGGTGCCATTCTCTTCGAGCAGCAATGGGCCAATGTCTTTGCTTAAAAATTCAAACACAAAATCACCCAACATGGGTAGGTCGATATGACTGGTCATGCTTGAAACGTTGGTTGATGCGACAATTTGGCCTACACCCATCTTTTGATCGTACAAAATGAGGCGACATTGTGTTGCACCTGTGTATTCTGCAACTTCTTTAACAGCGATGTTGAGCGCATCATCTCGTGTGATGGTTTGGGTGATTGAGCGACCAATGCGATAGAGGGCCTCTGTTTGTTGCAACAGTTGATGGTTTGCTAGATTGATCGATGCTTGACGAACAAGTGTACGGAATGTTTGTACCGCCTGTTTGTCGGGCAAAGGTGAATGGCTACATGCCAACATGAGCGTTCCTAGCCATTCGTTGTCATTGTAAAGCGGTAGGAAAATTGCCCCTTTAACCTGATACGCTTCAAACTGTTTTTTTGTTGGTTCACTGAGCAAATCAAAATCATCTTTTAGCCATTGAGCACGTTTTACATCTAAAAGTTCGCTCGCGGCATATTCATCACGTAAGAACCGCTGTCCCACATTGGCATCTAACTCTAATTGGTTCCATGAAGCGATACGAATTAAATAATTTGGGTCTGTTGGGTCTTCGATAATGGCTTGTGCAATATCGAAGAGCTGAGATTTAGCTGCAAAACGAATTAAATTTCGGTAAATGGAATTGATATCTTGGGCTTCACTAATTTTTCGCCCTGTCTTGTACAAACGATTAACTTCTTCCAGGTTTTGCTGTGTTTTTGCAAAAAGGCTGGCATTTTCAATGGCAACGGTTAATTGATCGGCTAGGCTTTGGAGGACGGTAACGGCCGTTTGCGAAAAAGCGCCACTCTCTCCACTTTGTACGGTTAGTGCACCAATCGTGCGGTCATGTGTACGCAAGGGTAGTGCCAATTCAGAGCGCGTATCTGGAAGATTTGGATTTCTTTGAAAAGCTTTGGCACGGGTTACATCTTGTTCAACAAAGGCAGAAGCAGACGCAATGGCGGCCCCAATCATTGAGCTATCGTTAATTGCCAGGGTATGTTTACGTGCTAATTGAATTCTGCCAGCTTCACCTGTGCCAGCTTTGAGAACGGCCGTGTTTGTTGATTCATCGACTAAAAAGAGGCCAACATAATAAAATGAAAAACGCTCACGAATTAAGTTGACTACTGCTTCAATGAGCTGTGTCTGGTCCAAAATGGTTGATGCTGCACGGGAAACTTCCGCTGCAACTTCTAATTGGGTTGAAAATGAGCGCGTTGTTTGCAGCAAATAGGCATTATTCAGTGCATCTCCCATTTCTCGCAAGATAGTTTGAATAAACTCATGGTCTTTGTTTGTGGGTTGAGTCGTTTCAGGTATCTGTACTTTGCCAATTGTGAAATCACCAATTTGCAGCGGATATGTTTTTGCCCCTTGGTTAATGGGAAATGTAACTGGATTTCGGTCGACTTCTAGCTGTCCATGATGATAATTTGCAAATAATCCAGCAGTTTCTTCACGCCAGAGTTCATCCACATGACTACCATGAAGCACTTCCAACTCACGAGAACGTTGTTTTGTTTCTTCTAGTAAGAACAGGTTGTTCCATTGTGATGCCAGGTTTTGTGCAAATGTGCGAATGAGAATGAGTAAGGCATCTTCATCATGCCTTTCAAGCTGGTCTGCTCGCACGATCATGGCCCCCCAAATTTTTTGACCAGCTTTTAAAATAGTAGTTACAGATAAATAGGTGTCTCCATTCTTTTTTGAATGATATTGAACAATTTCATCGCCCGTTGAAATGGCTGCATCAAATTGTTGGATTTGTGCTTGCGTCATTTGAGGAGCATGGTCTGTACTAATAGCGCGCACTCCCCAATTATTTCCTGCTTCAAAGTATTGATAAACACAAACATCCATCAATTGAAGTGCTTTGCAGAGTCCCACAACCGCTTCTTTGATGAGCATATCTTCGCTATCAGCAGCAGCGAGGCGGGTATTGAGGCGCAAAATTTGATTGAGATCATGGGTGCGCTGCATTTCAAGATTGTGAGATTTACGCTGGTACTCTAGTTGTTCGTGCAGCGTATCTTGCAAAGCTCTTTGCGAGTTTTCTTGGACCCTTTGCTGTATGAGTTCACGGGCCTTGACGAGATGTTCAAGGAATGTGAATTGAAAAGTGGTGATTTGGGAGGAAACGGCCGTGTTGGCATCCTCCTCCCTAAAAGTAGTTTGAGAAATCGTTGCCAGTAATTGTGTTGCAGTTTCAAATGCCATCCCTTGATTTGCAAAATGAACTGCAACCTTCCCCACATCCTCAATTTCTGCTTCCTCATTTAAATAGTCAAGAAATATTGATGCTAAACGAGCAGCAACATTATCAGCTTGTCGTGGAGATGTAAGGGTACCACGATTATTAATCGCATGTTTCATAAAAACTTGAGCCAGCCTTTCTTTCAATTGTTGGAAAACTTCTGGATGATAACTGGTTGATTTATTCATCATTTATTTCACAAAAAGTGCAGCATGAAAAGTTATCGAAATATTATTTTCTTTTATTCCGAAGTCGAAATCAATAGGCAGCCCCAAAAAAGTTGTTATGGGTTCTAGTACCAATGGTTTCCACGGAGCCAGCATTTCCAAATTTTGTTTAAGAGAATGTAATCTTAACGGCATACCAATCGATTCAGTTAACTTTCTAAACGCTGAGTAGGTTTCAGGAAAATCATCTTCTCTACTTAGTACAATTAAAAACAATTGTGAGCCGACAGACGCCCATTCATACAGTTCATATGCCATGTGTTTCAAATCATCAGGCGGCAAAATAATTGGAAGAAAATTCAAGCCAATTGCAATCTTTCTCTCCGGATTTAGCAATCGAGTAACTGTTTGATGATTAAAAACGTCATCTAGTTCCCTAGCATCTCCATAAATATATTCAACCAATGGCATCTTGCTGAAATAGCTTTTGCTATAACTAATTGCAACAATATTAATGTCACTGTAAATGATGGCTGCATCATTTACAAAAGTGTGGATAAGGTCCTCACAGGGCATTCCTGTACCGAGATCCAAAAACTGCTCAAATCCATCACTTTTTAACCTGGGAGCTGCTTCTGAAACAAATGCCCGACGTAGACGGGCCCAATTTGGCAGCGATGGCATAAGTGCTGACATTTGATTTGCAACAATGCGGTCTATTTCAAAGTTTGCTGATCCTCCGCTCAAATAATCAAATATACGAGTCATATTTGGGTGAGACGTTTTAAGAAAGGGTATTGTTAGTGTTGATTCAGATGTTTTTATGGGTTGCTTTTTCTGCATCACTGGGTTTCGTTCCTAACATCAATTGTATGTCTGTGCCGCCTAACCGTTGTGAGATTGCTTCTAAACCAAGCTTGACAATGCTGTTTACATCCACAGATTGATATAGTTGCGAGCTAATTTGATTAATAAGTTGTTGATCGTACGCTTCTGCTTCCGCTTTTGATAATAAGCGCGCATTTTCAATAGCAATAGCCAGTTGATCACCCATTGTTTGCAAAATATTCAATAAGTCTGGATCAAAAATATTTGGAACAACACTTTGTACGGTTAATGCCCCAATAGTTTTGCCTCGTACTCGAAGTGGCAGAGCAAGTTCTGAGCTTGTTTCTGGTAAGTGTGGATTATTAAACCATTCTTTATCTTGATGAACGTCTTGAATAATGCGTGGCTTTCCATCACCTGTGGCACCACCGATCAGCGATTGACCTCCGACCTCGAGCCTGTGATTTTGGGCAATCTGTTGTTTGCCCGCAGTGCCTGTTCCAGCGCTAAGAATGGCTTGATTTGTTTCTTCATTTACTAAAAACAAACCAACATAATATAGTTCAAATCTTTCTTTAATTAGATCGACTGCTTTTTGGATCAACTCTTGTAAGCCAAGTATGCTTGCGGCCGTTGCTGCCACGTCTGCTGCTGTTTCAAGTTGAATACGCTGTCTCATTTGAATATTTAAGGCAGTTTGTATTTCCTCAAATTGAATTAGATTATGAATGGCGATGGCAAGGGGGCCAGAAATTGTTTTGAGTAATTCAATGTCCCGATTTTTGAATTTGGTATCATTTTCTACCGACAATACGCCGATTAACTCGTTTGCCACGATTAATGGTAACCCTAGCCAATGACCTAAGTCTGCACCTACAGCGACAGAGCCATATGAATTTCTAACCTCATGTGCATTTTCCACATAAAAAACATTACGTGTTTGCACAACTTGCCCGCTGAAGCCTTTTGAAATAGAAATTAATGGTATGGTGGTTAGGTCTACTTCTTGCCCAAATTCAAACCCGTAAATCCAATTTAATTTGTTTCCACTTTCAGTTAAGAGCGAGATAGACATCCCAGATGCTTCAACTAAAGATAAGATTTCTCGGCGCGCACCATCAAAGATTTCTTTTAAATTTGCGGCTTGCGAAAGGATGGTGCTCATGCGATTTAGGCTGCTAAACTGGGCTAACTGACCTCGGGTATTTGAAGTTAGAATAGCGTTGTTTAATGCAATAGCAGTTTGATTTGACATTGCCTGCAAAAGTTGGATTTCTTGTGGATCAA
>QQUD01000933.1 GCA_008501785.1 Chloroflexota bacterium | reverse complement strand
ACCCGCCTTATCCTCTCCAGCCTGCTCGCCTTCTTTGCCATTGGCATCATTGCTAATTTAGGCATGACGTTTGGCAATTGGCTAGAAGGGCAACTTGGCAGCTTTGACTTTGTTGGACGGTTCCTGTCACTAACCGTGGAAGCCAGTCAAGTGCTGTCGCCAGGTATTGTCGGCCTGTTAATTGGCCTGGTTTCGATGTCCTTTGGCAGCCGGTATGGACAAGAGGCTGTGCTCCGCATCAGCGGTATGCCAGCACGAATTCTGACAGCAGTTACATCTGCCATCGGTACGGGTGTTTTGATTTATGGTTTAGGCTCTGGGTTAAATTGGCTGTACCAATATGATGAACCGGAACTGTGGACAACTTATCCGGCCATTATTGCAGCAGTGATTATGCTGGTTGCAGGATTCTTTATTGACGCCAAACGGCCGTTTCCAATCGGCGCAGTCACCTACACCCTCACCCGCAGCTTGCTCAATATCATTCGTTCCATTGAGCCGCTCATTTACGTGATTGTATTTGCGGTTTGGGTAGGCATTGGCCCCTTTGCCGGTATCTTGGCGCTTACAGGCCATACCATCGCCGCTTTGGGTAAACTGTTCTCTGAACAAGTCGAAAACATCTCAGAAGGGCCGCTGGAAGCAATCACAGCAACCGGTGCGAATCGTTTGCAAACGATTGTGTTTGGCGTGATTCCACAAATTGTGCCGCCGTATATTGCGTTTACGCTCTATCGCTGGGACATCAATGTGCGCTTCTCAACCGTTATCGGGTTCGGTGGTGGTGGTGGTATTGGGTTTGTGTTGGTGCAAAACATCAACCTGCTGCAATATCGTCAAGCCAGCGTGATGATGATTGCGATTGCGATTGTGGTTATGTCGCTAGACTATATCAGTTCTAGAATTCGGACGCGTATTATTTAAGTAAGAGCTAGAGCTAGAGGTTTTCTCTGGCTCTAGCTTTTTTCACACCCCTACTTTTTGAGAAGATACCAAAATTTCTATGAACATTGAAACGGAATTATTATGGGAAACAGCACGGGAAACGGCCGTTTCCGCTGGCAAACTCATTCTCGAAAAGTGGTCACAACCCCGTCAAATTAGTGAAAAAAAGCCTCGTGATTTCGTAACAGATGCCGATCTGGCAGCGCAAGATTGCATTACGACCATCATTCAGCAAAAATTCCCCGATCATGGATTTCTGACGGAAGAAAAAGATGACAGTTTGTCGAAGAAAGGCGAAATTATTTGGATTATTGACCCGGTAGATGGCACCACCAACTACAGTCGTCAACATCCGATTTATTGTGTATCTGTCGCAGCCGCACGCCCCATGCCCAATGGTGATTTCGAACTCTTGGCAGGTGCCGTTTTCGATCCAGCGCAGAATGAACTGTTCCACGCGGCAAAAGGGCAAGGTGCATGGCTGAACAAACAGCAAATCTATGTTAAACCGCTCAATGATTTGTCTTATGCAATTATTGGCATGGATTGGAGCTACAACAAGCGTTTGCAAGCATCAATACGTGACTTTGTGCCTCACTTTGGGCGAAAGATTCATGGGATTCGTTCGTTGGGATCAGCAACCTTAGGCATGGTCTGGGTTGCCGCAGGACGCTATGATGGCTACATTAATCTCAATTTGCGTCCCTGGGATGTGGCCGCAGCGTGGTTGCTAATCGAAGAAGCAGGTGGCAAAATTTCAAATAGTTTCGGAGATAGCGCTGTGTGGGATGTGGAAGGGATGGATGTGTTTGGGAGTAACGGCCGTATTCACACCGAATTTCTTGATCTGATTGCACCCCACCTATCAAAGAAGAGAGAAGAAAATAATTAATTTGTAAATTGTTGAGTTGGTGAATGATTAACGAAGTTTCCCTTCTTCAATTAACAATTCACCAAATAATTATTCCCCCACTCCTCACAAAAATGCTTTAATCTCTCTTGTAAGCTTTCTATAACAAATTGTTAGGACAAATTAATCAATAATCGTTTAAATTTGCTGATAGAAAAACTACTTTCATTTGTTAAACTTACTACTCTGTTAAATAAGTGGTTAACATTTCCCCGGAAACTTTCAGGTAGGCAAATGGTCTGAAATGTAGTTTCCGGGGAAATTCAGAAGTTTTATTTAATAGTGTACTTACTTATCGAACCTGAAATATTTACCAAGGGGATATTGCCACCATGCGTTGGCCTCATTATAAACACGTATTCTTTGATTGTGACTCAACACTAACAACTGTAGAAGGTATCGACATTCTGGCCGAGGAAGTTGGCAAAAAGTGGCGGGTTGAAGTGCTAACCCAAGCGGCAATGAATGGCAACCTTGATCTGGAGGATGTATACGGCAAGCGGCTGCGAGCCATTCATGCCTCACATGCCCAAATTCGCAACATTCGGCGCATTTATAAACAAAACATGGTAGAAGATGCGCAAGAGGTAATTGCCGCTTTGCAAGCGTTAGACCACAAAGTTTATATCATCAGTGGTGGATTAGCCGAACCTGTTGCAGAGTTCGGCGTTTTTTTGGGTGTACCGCGTGAGCAAATTCGTGGTGTCATCGTCGATTATGACCAGCTTTCTGGCAATTGGTGGCAAAAAGTCACTGAAGATCAGGCGGTAGACGAACAGTATCTCGATTTTGAAGAAGGTGATTTGACCGCCACCGACGGCAAGGCCAATGTTGTGAAAGAATTGTTGGGAGAGCAAAACGGCCGTTCTCTTCTCGTTGGTGATGGCAGCAGTGATTTACGTGCCTGCCGCGCGCTTGACCTTTTTGTAGGTTTTGGCGGTGTTGTCACGCGGCCCAATGTGTTAGCCGAAGCGCCAGCATTTGTGCATACCAGCAGCCTCGCGCCGCTGCTGGTATTGGCAGCCGGACCGGCCGCCTGTCGATTGGTGAAAGGGACACCACATGAAGCTGTTTTTGCTAAAGGGTTAGATTTGATTCAATCGGAGGCGGTGAGTTTTACAAACGGCCGTCTTCAAGAAAAATTTTTTGGCGCATTCAATAAAGTGAAATAACCATGATTCACATTCTCATTACTGACGAACTCGAACAATCAGGGCTTGACCGACTTGCAGCAGCAGAAAATGTTCAGTTTGATATCAAAACGGGTTTGAGCAAAAAAGAGCTAATCACCATCATCCCCAAATATGATGCCATAGTTTTGCGCAGTGGCACACAAATTGATGCTGATGTGATTAAAGCCGCCAAAAATCTAAAAGTGCTTGGGCGAGCTGGCATCGGTGTTGACAATATTGACATTCGAGCTGCGACAATGAATGGCGTAATTGTGATGAACACGCCCCAGGCAAACAGCATTGCCAAAGCCGAATACAGCATTGCCCTGATGCTGGCAATCAGTCGATTCATTCCACAATCACACACCTTGGTACAAAATGGGAATTGGGCACGGTCCCCGTTTACTGGGGATCAACTTTATCGTAAAGTATTGGGGTTGATTGGGTTTGGTAGAATTGCGCGGCTGATTACAAAACGGGTGCAAGCATTCGGCATGGAAGTCATTGCTTACGCACCTGTCGTTTCTGAAGAAATCGGACGTGAATACAATATCACGCTGGTAGACCTGGATGATCTGTTTGCTCAATCAAATTTCATCAGTCTCCATACAGCCCTCATCCCTGAAACCGACATGATCATCAACGCCGAGCATATTCAGCAAATGAAAGATGGCGTTTATATCATTAACACTGCACGCGGTAGGCTCATCGATGAATCGGCTCTAGCTGATGCCCTCAAAACCGGTAAAGTTTGTGCCGCTGCTATCGATGTCTACACGCAGGAACCGCCGATTGACAATCCGCTCATTGGGTTGCCCAATGTGATTCATACGCCGCATATCGGCGATTACACAAATGAAGCACAGCGTGATGTGGCCGCACAAACGGTAGATCAGGTGCTTGATGCAATCAATGGCACCGATTTTCGAAATGCAATCAATCTACCCTATCCTGCAGGACCCGAATTTACCTTCATGCGCCCGTATATGGAATTGGGAGCCAAATTAGGTCTGATGCAAGCACGACTTGCCAATGGACCAATTCGAAAAATTGAAATTGACGTGCGCGGGGAAATGGGAGATGACCTCATTCGTCCAATAGCGGCCGGTGTACTCAAAGGATTATTGGAAACGAGCTTTGCAGATACCGTCAATTTCATTAATGCACCCATGTTGGCTGAGGAAAATGGCATTGCGGTCTCACGGGTGAAAGGGATTGGCCAGGTTGACTATCCGAATATCATTTTGTGCCGCGTTCATTGGGAGAATGGGGAACGATTGTTAGGTGGCGTTTTGTTTGCAGATGGCGAACCCCGAATCGTGCAAATTGATGATTATCAACTTGAGGCCAAACCTGAAGGCTGTGTGCTGGTGATGTTTAACAAAGATGTGCCTGGGGTGGTAGGACAGGTGGGAACGCTGTTAGCCGCTTATGAAGTCAATATTGGGGAATGGCGCATGGGACGGCAGCGACCAGGGGATGTGGCTCTGTCGTTTATCAATGTGGATAGTGAACCACCGGCGGTTGTTTTAGATGCATTGGCACGGATAACGGCCGTTACCGAAGTCCGACTCGTCAGTTTGTAAAAAAAAGAGCGACTGGTTTTCCAGTCACTCTTTGAAAAATTACTCTTTCGGCAAAATTCGCACTTTTCGTCGATTGCCTTCCCCAACACTTTGAGTATAGACAGCCTCCTTCGTCCTCAGAGCCATATGAATACTGCGGCGTTCATTGGGTGGAATGGGTTCCAGACCAACCGGAGTGCCTCGCTTCAACACTTTTTGGGCCATCCGTTCAGCCAGCCGGGTCAACGCCTGTTCACGACGCCGCCGATACCCTTCCACATCAATCACAAAGTTTGCCCGA
>QQUD01000790.1 GCA_008501785.1 Chloroflexota bacterium | reverse complement strand
ATCGTGGTCGGCCAGGTAGATTTGGGCGAGTTGCATCAGTTTTTTTGATTTATATGGGGTTAATGCTTCTTCAGGGCTGCCCATGTCGCGGCCACGCCGAGTTTTTACTTCTACAAAAACCCATTCCATACCAGCACGTGTTACTAAATCAATTTCGCCATGACGGCAGCGCCAGTTGCGGATTACAATTTCATACCCCTTTGCTTCTAAATGATGGGCGGCGACAGATTCACCCCAGGCACCGAGTTTTTTACGGCCGTCTTGCTTTCCTTCACGGTTCACGACGTTCTCTTTCCTTTGGACGTTCTCGCTCAAACCAATCTTCCCACCAGCGGGGGCGATCCGTCCCATCTCGTTCAGGAGGACGCAGCAATTTTTGTAATTGGGCAAGCAGTGGTTGCGAACTCTCTTTTATAACCCATCGACCATGTTCCCGCTCTCGCTTCAAATCAGGTCGTTCTTCGCACAACTTCTCGTACAAAGCAACCGTCTGTGTGACAGTGCCTTCAATATCGTAGCGTAAACTGGCTTCACTGGCATTTTCAACCATCGCCTCGCGCAAATTTGGATTCATTGCCAACCCAACAATTGATGCTGCCAATCCACCCTTTACATGCTTAGTCAGCAAGCCAGATGCCCCAGACAATACGGTATCCACAATGCCGGGTGACGAAGGGGCCACAATAGGCAAGCCAGCAGCCATTGCCTCAATCACTGTCAATGGGTGTACTTCTGATTCAGATGCCGTGACAAATATATCAGCAGCAGCCAGGTAGTTGGCAACGACTTCATACCCAAGTGGGCCAGTGAAATGGACGTGATTTTCAATTTTCAATTTCTGGGCCAGGTGTGGTAAATCGTCTTTAATTGGACCACCCCCAATCAAGAGTAAATGTAAATGTGGCACAATATCTTGGGCAATTGCAAACTGCTCGAGAAGACGGGGCAAATTTTTCTCCATCGAGAGACGTCCGACATAGGTTAGCAGCACAGATTCTTCGGGAATGCCTAGCTCTGTTTTGGTTAAGGGGGTGGGGGGGGATTGAAACGGCCGTAAATCCACCCCATTCTCAATTACCTCAATCGGTCGGCGCACACCAAAATCTAGCATTACCTGCTTCACACTTTCCGAAGGCGTAATCACCACATCTGCGAAATCCGTAAACTCTGGCCAAATGCGACGCATCAAAACATCTGCCGCTGGCTGTGGCAGTGGGCTATAAGTGCCGCTATATAAATCGTATCGTGTATGATTGGTGTAAACAATGGGACAACGTGCATAACGGTGCGCCAGTTCCACACTCATAAATAGATGATGGCAATGAATAATGTCCATCTCCTGAATAAGTGCTCTTGCTTCACTGCTATACCCAACACTCACATAATAGCCAGACTCCCCCAGCGGCATCGCAGAAGAGCGCACAACCCTATCTTCATCACCGGCCGGGTCAGGCTCCCCCAGCGTAAATACATAAACTTCGTGTCCCAAAGCTTCCAAATACTGTTTGTATAGGGAAACCATACGGGTCACACCATTGATCACCGGTTTGTAACAAGCCGTTACCATACCAATGCGCATTTTATTTTCCTTCCTTCGTGCAATCGTATCTTCCCGAAAGCTGAGGAGAAACTAATCCTTGCGTGAAAGCGTTCAATCCCAAAGTTGCGACACACTTGTAAACGACATTGTTGTGGCACATTACTCTGGGAAAAGTGCGCCGCACCTGAACAAGTACCCTTGAGCAACAAGTTCAGAGCTTGCGGGAAGTTCATGAACAAAAAGCTAAACAGAAGAGTTGATTTATCGATGAACAAGCAGCCAACGGCGCAAATGAGATAGCCCTAAGGTAAATGCCCATTGGTTGATATTATCTGGATGCCCACCAAAGGATCGCTGCGTGACAGACACACCAAACGGAGAAGCCAATGTGACTATGATTTGAATCCCCCCTTGTGTCACATTTTTATAAACAACCAACCCCAGGTCTGTATCTGAAGATGTTAATAAGCGTTCAGCCGTTGTGCGACACCAACGGCTTAAATTATCCAAATTTACCTGCTCTAGATTTAAATGATCGGCGAGATCATGATCGCTTGAAGTTGGAAGCAGCATAATTAAATTATTGGCACTAGAAATTTGATTCAGGGTTTGCGACAAAATCCGGTCTGTATAACATTCAGCCAACGCTACTTTTACATTGGCCTCTTCTAATGACTGGTAAACGATGTTTTCCAAGCGATCTTGTTCAAATCCAAATACATGATCCCCTAAACGACTTAATACTGCAACTCTGAGTCGTTCCAATTCTTCTTGAACAGTTTCTTCAGTTTCTGCTTCCGCCCAAACACGGATATTTGTCTGTCCCGCGAAGGAATCAAACGTTATTTTATGATGGTCCCCATTAAGAAAGGGGGCTAGTTCTTGCTTGAGGCTGCTTTCGACAACACCAACGCTGCGCAACAAAACATAGCCCGACACAAGCTGCTGTTGCGGCATTCGTTCGCGCAGGTATGGAAACACTTCAGTTTCCAATAAAAAGGCCATTTCTCGTCGATTGCCAGGGAGGCAAATAATGGTTCCGGCCTTTTCTTCAATTAAAATGCCTCCGGGTTGTCCGTTGGCCCCGCCCAAGAGTGTAGCTCCAGAAATTCCAGGCAAATGTGAAGTAATACGACGACTCGTAACGGCCGAAACCGCCCGTCGCGTGAAATCGTACTCTTCACTCCCCAGACCACCAGTTGTGAGAACGACATCAGCACGTTGTAAACCAACGCGTATCACATTCGCAATCATCTCTAAGTCATCACCAACGGTGACTTTACAGGTAAGCTGCACCTGTGCTTCACGCATGCTTCTAGAGATGAAGGCCGCGTTTGTGTCTAATATGTCGCTAACTAGCAACTCGGTGCCAATGCTAATAACTTCTACTTTCATCGCACCTACAAGTGAAAAAAGGTTGCCTGTTTAGACAACCCGACATTGAAATCTTTTATGTGCTGAACAGCAACGCCTTGGCTCAACATTCACCCCCTGACCATGATAAAAAAACGGCCGTAATGAACCTGGCATTTGCTATGATGCACTCCGCTTTGATTGTGATAAAAGCAGCTGATATTGACGGACGGTTAAATCTGTACTACGAATTTTAAACGCCAGATCAGCTGCAACGTTCTTCATTAATTTGTATCCAAGCTCAGGATATGTGTCACACAACAACATCAGACGATCACGGGGAATACGCAACAAATGGGTGTTATTTTGACTCACACGAATTGTTGCCGACCGAATGCCCTGATCGACCAAGGCGACTTCACCAAAAACTTGACCTTGCCGCAGCTCTGTCAAAACAACTAGTTTCACATCGCTATCATCAACTTCAGCCCCAACAAAACTAGGGTCCATCAAAACTTCAACACCACCGCGAGCAATGACATACATATCATCTGAACTGTCATGTTCTTTAACCAACACGGTTCCAGGGTCATGCGTGCCAGCTTCACAAATTGAGGCCACCAGTTCTAGCTGAGTTTTTGTGAGGTTATCGAACAATTCAGTAATTGACAGTATTGCTATGGTACTTTGTTGCATAGTTTTTCCTGTTTGATTGCAGATGATTTTTGAACATAGTCTGCAAATGCGATTCTAGCATAAAGGCAGGTGCATAGCAATTGTAAAGACGCTTTTTTTAGCTCAAAAACAGTTGAAAACAGCGGGCTTTTTTATGCAAAAATCCGCTGTAGTAGCGCTATTAATTAGAATGAAAAGAGATAAAACTACAGTTGATCCAATTTGGTCTCTATTGCACCCATTAACGTGTCAAATGATTTGGCAAATGCATCTACACCATCATTTTGCAATTTTTCAGTGATTTCATCTAGATTGATTTGCAGCTCGGCTAAATTATCAAGAGTGACTTGTGCTTCTTCGGTGTTGCTTTCTAATGTATTTGCTATTTTGCCATGATCACGGAATGCATTGACTGTCGCCGGAGGAATCGTATTCACGGTTTCGGGTCCAATAAGTTCGTCGATGTAAAGGGTGTCGGGGTAGCTGGGGTTTTTGGTGCTGGTAGAAGCCCACAGCAGGCGTTGACGTGCGGCTCCGGCACTTTGTAGCTCAGCAAAATCTTTACCGTGAAATAGGTCCTTGAAGCGTTGGTAAACAACTTTGGAATTGGCGATGGCGACTTTGCCCATAAGTGCTTCAGCGGCAGAATCGTTGAGTTCGGTTAGTTTTTTGTCTACTGCCGCATCAACCCGGCTCACAAAAAATGAAGCGACGGATGCGACTTTTTGCGGATCGCCGCCATTTGCTAACAGTTGCTTCAGTCCCTGGATATATGCTTCAGCGACGGCTTCGTAATGCGCCATGCTAAACATGAGGGTGATGTTAACGTTGATGCCAGCGGCGATAAGTTCGCGAATTGCGGGAATGCCTTCTGGGGTGGCGGGGACTTTGATCATGAGGTTAGGGCGGTTAACGGCCGTTACCAACCGCCTCGCCTCTTCTACCGTCCCCTCCGTATCCCGTGCCAAATAAGGAGACACTTCCAGGCTCACAAACCCATCCCCCCCATTCGATTCCGCATACAAGTCTGCAAACAAATCACACGCCGCCTTAATATCGGCAAATGCCAATGTTTCATAAATCGTCATCGGGTCAGTTGTGCCAGCATCAACCAATGCTTTCATTTCAACATCATAATCATCGCTGCCATTGATCGCTTTTTCAAAAATGGCTGGGTTCGAGGTCATCCCCCGCAGTCCATCATCCTCAATCAGACCTTTCAATGTGCCGCCCTGCAAAAACTTGCGACGGATATTGTCATACCAAAAACTCTGACCATACGCATGCAGTTCTACCAGAGGATTCACCAATTATACTCCTTGATTTTTTC
>QQUD01000969.1 GCA_008501785.1 Chloroflexota bacterium | reverse complement strand
GTACGCTTGAATCAGTTGCAAGCTGATTCATTCTACAGTCCTGCCTCTGGCAACGGCAACAGACAAGACGATATGGAGTTTTTAAGGTTCAGATTTATGACCCAGGCTCAAAAACGCCAGAGTCCAGTATTTAATTGAGCAGCGATCAGGATTGCAGTTCGCTCAGCAAAATGGCGATAACAAACAAATTGCATTGGCAATGGCAAGTTTGGGCAATACGCTTTTTGTGTCTCGTAAATACACAGAAGGATTAGCTCATTTTGATAGAGCAATCAAATTGGCAAAAGAATTGGATGATCCGCTGTTACAAGCGCAATGCCTCGGACTAAAAACGTTGGCTTGCCAAAATGCAGAACGATTGCCTGAAGCATTTAAGGCTGCACAAGAAGTAGAAATAATAGCTGATGAAAATCAAGATTTGGGATTGAAATGTGATGCGTTGGCTAGCAAAGCGCAAATTTTGCTAGATTCTGGCGATGAAATTGGATCATTATCCATGTTTAATGAATCGCTAGAAATTGCCAAATCGATTGGCGATAAACGACGCGAAATGAAATTGTTGGGGGCACTTGGCAATTACAGTTTAAAAATCGCATCGATGCAACGTGGGGAAGCTTATTACAAGGAAGCGATTGCTTTGGCGCAAGAAGTTGGAGACCGACATGCCGAAATTGGCTTTCTTGGGAACCTCGCCAGCATTTTTGAATGGACGGAGCGGTTTGAGTCAGCGGAAGCAATGTTTTTAGAAGTGTTGGCACATCTGCGCAGCAATAAGGATCATACCGCAGAAGTTCAAGTGATTCGCCATTTGATTAAGGTGTACGAAAAGCAAAACAGACATGAAAAAGTGATTGCGTTTGCCAATCAAGGAATTCTGCTAACAGAAAAAGCTGATATTGAATTGCTGATGGCATTTTCGGAATCTTTGATTACGGCGCATTATAAGCTGGGGAATACGCATGAAGCACATGAGACCACGAAACAAACGATTGCGTATGCGGGTTCAGCAGGGAAAAAGGATAAAGAGGCGAGCTTTTTATTGAGTCTGGGCGAGTCTTATTTGGTCAGTGACCAGCTCGATGAAGCGCTTGAAACTTATCTGACTGCCTTAAAGGCGCTGCAGCGCCGCAGTCGTTTGGTGGATGTAGCCCATGTGACGGGACGTATTGGCATCGTTTTAGCGGAGATGGACCGAGTTGATGAAGCGATTGCTTACCATCAAGAAGCGGCTACTTTGGCCGAGAAGAATAGTCTGTCAGCATTGGAAGGAGAGCAGCTAACGATGCTGGGAATGGCGCTGCAAGAAAAGGGTGAAGTTGAGCAGGTTAAGGTGGTGTGGGAAACGGCCGTTGCTATTTTCACGCAAGCTGACCTGACCGACCAAGCCGCAAAAGTAAAAAATTTGTTAACCGAGTTGGATTAGAAAAATGGCAAAAGCAAACAGCAGCAGAAAACAAATCATCGATATTGCAATAATCATCTTAATTATTCTGTGTGTCGGGTTAATCGTTACCGAAATGGTTGGCAATGTTTCATCGGAATTGGCGTTTCAAAACCGAGAAACAACAACTATCCAATTACCGACACCTTACCCTACATTGACAACAGAAGAGCTTAGAGAATCACTTTCTCAACCAACCAATTAATGAAGCAGGCAATTACCGAAAAAATCACTAAAGTTGTTCCGATTTAATAACTACGCATGATTGTCATGCCTGTGAAGGCAGGCATCCATCTTCATTAGAGGGGTGGATTCCCGCCTTCGCGGGAATGACAATAGCAAAACTTTATTAAGGATAAGGAACAACTCTACTAAAAAATACGATGGCATTGGAAATATTTTGGTACGAAATAGACAAGAAAGTTGGGAGACAAATAGTTTGAGTGAGAAAAAACCAATCAAACTTAAAATGAACAAACGAGACCGAACCAAGCGATGGGAGCGATGGTTAGCGATTGCGGCCATTGTCTCAATCGTCGTTGCCTGGTTTGCCGGTGCATCGCTGAAAGCCAGCGACATCATGCCTGCAATCAAAGCAGCCATGCCAGAAGCGGATCGGTTGGAGAAACTTGATGGTGATACATTTGCAGCCTACGCTCAAAATTCGCCAGAAACGCTTATCGGCTACGTGACGTTGGGTGAAGCAGTCGGGTATGGTGGCCCCATTGTGGTCGCGGTTGGTGTGGATTTGGAAGGAAATGTGGTGGAAACGGCCGTTTCCGACCACGTCGAAACCCCCTCCTTCTTCAAGCGCGTCATGGACGCGGATTTCACCGAACAGCTGCTGGGTAAAACATATCACGATGCGTTCCAACTCGATGAAGATATTGACGGCATCACCGGCGCAACCTACACGTCTCGCGCACTTGCTGTAGCGACATTAGCTGGTTCGCAAAAAGTTGCCAGAGATCAGCTAAATCTGGAAGTCGCATCACCACCAGCACCCACTATATTTTTCGGTATCCCCGAAATCAGCGTACTGGCCCTGTATGCCGTTGGCTACTTTGCGCATCAACGCAAATTTAAGTACAAGAAACAAGCGCGTTGGGTGATGCTGATCACCGGCATGGTTGTGTTGGGCTTTTGGTTCAATTTGCCGTTGACAATTTCAAAAATCAATACATTCTTACTGGGTTATTGGCCGCAGTGGCAAACCAATTTGTATTGGTACTTCCTGCTAGGCGGCATTTTCTTTGTGCTCACAGTGGACAATAAAAATGCGTACTGCGCCTGGTTCTGTCCATTTGGCGCAGCACAAGAGTGTATGGGCGCAATTGGTGGTGCTAAGATTTCAGGGCCAAGAAAATATCGTCGCTTTTTTGTCTGGTTGCAGCGTGGATTGGCCTGGGCGGCCATCATGATTGCGCTGCTGTTCCGTAATCCTGGGCTATCCAGTTTTGAAGTGTTTGGCACGCTGTTCAGCTTTACCGGCTCAATCATCATGTTTGGGTTGCTGGGCATCATTTTAGTCATGTCGCTGTTTGTAAAACGGCCGTGGTGCAATTTCTTATGCCCGCTAGACCCGGTTTATGACATCATTCGGCTTGTACGTGGCTGGGTAATGGATTCCGTTAAAAAAGTACGAAAGGGGACTGCCACATCATGACTCGCTATTCACGAAGGCAAATTATCAAAATGATAGGTGTCAGCACCGCTGCTGGTGCCGCCTGGAAATTAGGATTCAACAGACACCATTCCGCGTTTGTTGAGGTTACCGAAAGTCGTGTGCTGATGGGGACGGTTGTCAATTTGACGGTGATTGGTAAGGATGAAGGGATGGCGAAAACGGCCGTTTCCACCACCCTCGACCACATGGCCCACCTCGAATCGATTCTCAGTCGCCATCGCGCAGACAGCGAGGTATCAACACTAAACAGGGAAGGTGTGCTAAACAATGCTAGCCAACCACTGCTGGACGTTATCGAACAAGCCCAGCAAATTAGTAACCTTTCAAATGGCGCTTTTGACATCACGATTAAGCCGCTGGTGGATTTGTATCAAGCACATCATGCGCGGGGTGAACTGCCGGAAGAAACGGCCGTTTCCACAACAAAACAGCTCGTCAACTACAAAAACATCACAATCGACAGCAAAACGATCAGCTTTGCCCAACCGGGCATGAGCATTACGCTGGATGGCATTGGCAAAGGGTATGTGGTGGATGCGGGAACGGCCGTTTTGCACCAACATGGCTTTACCAACGTGATGGTCGAAGCAGGCGGCGATTTGATGGCTTCCGGTGAAAAAGCAGCGGCCCAACCCTGGCGTATCGGCGTCCAATCGCCCCACCCACAAGTCGAATCCGTGCTGGCAAAATTCAATCTCAGCAATCAAGCCGCCGCCACCTCTGGCGATTACATGCAGCCATTCACAGCTGATATGAGCCAACATCACATTTTAGACCCGCGCACCGGCTATTCGGCTCCCGAACTCGCCAGCGTAACAGTCACCGCACCTGCGGTGATGCTAGCGGATGGCTTGGCAACGGCCGTAACCGTTCTCGGCTCTAAAATGGGGTTAAACCTCATCAACCAACTGGTTCACACCGAAGCCTACCTTGTCACCAAAGCGATGCAAACCATCCAAACCAAGGGCTTTGGGTTCAAAACGGTCTAAAGCTGTTGAGTCACTGGCTGAGATATAGAAAATACACCAAATTCAAAACATATCTTGCCGAAATTGTCCAGGGCTTACCCCAACCTCTCGTTTAAAAAATCGCCCAAAATAAGAAGCGTCCGCAAAATGCAGATACTCAGCAATCTGTGCCACCGTCCACTCAGAATGTGCCAGCCACCGCTTCGCTTCAATAATAAGCCGCTGCCGCAGCAGCGCTCCCGCCGTGACCCCCATCATTTCGCGGACTGTTTTGGTTAAATATCCGGCCGTCACCCCCAACTCCTGAGCATACCATTGTGGATTGTGTTCACGCTTAAAATTGGTTTCCAGCAACGCCAGAAATTGTAACGTCAGGTGATCTCGTGCCGTTTTCGGCTGCGACTGCCACGAATCAACCGCAAACCGCTGTGCCCATACCAGCAAAAATTGCAGCAGTCCCACAATCGCTTCCCCATACCCTTGTTGTGCTTCCGCATACTCTTCAGCAATCAGATGGACAATAGAATCAACTGTTTTCGCATTGTCATTTGCTAAAGAAATTGCTGATATGCTGCCGATCACCTGGAACAAGTCTAACTTTTGTAAAAAATGCTCCAATCCAATTAAGTGAAACAGCTCCTCTGCAAACAGCATCACATACCCAGAAATGTCTTCATCAATTTTCCAATAATTCACTTGATAAGGCGCGACAAAATAGAGCGTTCCCTGCCTGATTTCGTGCCCAACAAAATCTATGTAATAGGTTCCCGTACCGGCGTCTAACCAATAAACTTGATAAAAAT
>QQUD01001132.1 GCA_008501785.1 Chloroflexota bacterium | reverse complement strand
GGGAGATCAATAATGAATAATTCACAAAAGTTAGAACAGGAAAAAAGCGTTCTGCGGTGGGGGGGGCTGTCCGGTATGCTGGGTGGTATCCTCTTAATCGCTGTCATGGTTTTCGTAAGTATTTTCATACCCCCAGACCCTGCCGACCTTGCTGGGTGGGTAAAGATGTTTCCGGACATCAAAGTAATCCGTTTGGTAGAGAATGTTACCTACCTGACAGCTCTCATTTTGGAGGTCCCCCTCTTCCTGGCCTTGTATCATGGTCTGCGGAAGACAAGCCTCGCCCCCGCCCTCTTCGGAAGCGTCCTGGGCATTTTAGGGTTGGTTGCAATGATGGTCTCATCAAATCCGCATGTTGCTCATACTTCCCTCGCCGATCTCTATCACGCACCTGGAGCGACCCCCGCAGATCAAGCGGCAATTGCCCTCATGTGGCAAGCAATCTGGGGCATGATCAATATGATGCTTTATGTTGGTTTTTTTATTGTGCCGATAGGTCTCATTATCCTTGGAGTGGGTATGCTGGGGACTCCTTCCTTTGGCAAAGGCTTTGGTAGAGCGAGCTTGGTGCTTGGTGTGGTTGGTCTGGTAGCGGCCGTGCTCCAAATGGCCGATCCTCCCTCTTTTGTTGGCGTGGGCAGCTATTTCGCAGGCATCATCTTCTATCTCGTCTTGGGATGGAAGGTCTACAGTCTATCAAGGGCATAGTTTGTGTAACACTTTCAATCATTTGGATCGCTGTCATGCTTACCTACTTGTTGGGGGACGTGTTACGAATTAACGCCGGGGATGTTATCCCCGGCGCAATCGAGGGTGTGAAGATTACGCAAGGTATGGGATTAGGCATTGCAGCCCTCATGGTCATACCAATCCTGATGGTGGTCTTGTCTTTGGTACTGCCGCACAGCATCAATCGTTGGGCAAATATCGTCTTAGTTGATACATGTTTCTGTAATTTATGTAGAGGTTAACTGATTTGGGATATAATCGGTTCATGACCACCTCAATTTTGGTCACTAAACTTTTTATTCCTCCCACTCGACTAGAATTCGTTCATCGTCCTGGTTTGATCGAGCGATTAAACGCGGGTCTGCACAGAAAACTGACTCTCATCTCCGCTCCCGCTGGCTTTGGCAAAACGGCCCTTGTCAGCAGTTGGATAAACGATCTGCAGCGTGGAGCAGCAAGTCAAGATAAAATCGTCAATCAAATCGCCTGGGTATCGCTTGACGAGAGGGATAACGACCTCACACGCTTTTTGGCATACCTCGTGGCTGCTTTGCAGACGATTACACCGAATATTGGCGAAGGGGTCTTGGGGATGCTCCAATCCCCTCAGCAACCGCCAACCGATTCAATTCTGACCGAACTGCTCAATGAAATCGCCACTATCCCAGGCAACTTCGTCCTCGTCCTTGATGATTATCACTTGCTTGATGCCAAACCGGTTGACCAGGCGCTTATCTTTCTACTTGAACATTTACCGCCACAAATGCATCTCGTCATTGCTACCCGTGAGGATCCATCGCTGCCCCTGGCTCGATTGCGCGTCCGGGGTCAATTGACCGAACTGCGTGCTAACGACTTGTGTTTTACGAATTCTGAAGCCACAGGGTTTCTCAATCAAGTGATGGGTCTCAACCTCACAGCGGAAGAAATCGCTGCTTTAGAAACACGCACCGAAGGCTGGATTGCTGGCTTGCAAATGGCCGCGCTAGCCATGCAAGGGCAACCTTCAGTGCAGGGTCGAGCAGATACCACCAGTTTTATTCAGGCATTTACAGGCAGCCATCGTTTTGTACTGGACTATTTGGTTGAAGAAATTTTGCAACAGCAGTCTGAACGTGTGCGCAGTTTTTTGTTGAAAACGGCCGTTCTTCACCAACTATCCGGTCCCTTATGCAACGCCGTCACCGGGCAAAAAGATGGCAAAGAGATGTTGGAAGCCTTAGACCGTGGCAACCTCTTTGTCGTACCGCTTGACGACAAGCGCCAATGGTATCGCTATCACCACCTCTTTGCAGATGTCTTGCAAGCTCACTTGATAGAGAAACAGTCTCAACAACTGCCTATCTTGCACCAGCGGGCCAGCAAATGGTATGAGCAAAATGGGTCGCCACCTGATGCAGTACGCCACGCATTAGCCGCTAATGATTTGGATCGCGTGGCAAATTTGACTGAACTGACATGGGAAGCAATGGACAACAGTTTTCAGTTCGCTACCTGGCTGAACTGGGTGAAAGCATTGCCAGACAAACTAATCCAGTCCAGACCGGTCCTCTGTACACAATATGCCATGGCGTTATCGGATGCAGGCGAGTTGGAAGCCAGCGAATCGCGCCTGCGGGATGCTGAACGGTGGTTGGATGTTGCAGAAGAAACGGCCGTTATGAAAAAAAGCGCACCCTCCGGAATGGTTGTCAATGATGAACAGCAGTTTCAGTCACTGCCTGCCAGGATTGCGATTATCCGATCTGGGAATGCTCAGATACTTGGCGACATTCCTACAACAATAAAGCATGCTGAGCTGGCACTCAAACTCACACCCGAGGAGGAACATCTCTTACGCGCCCAGGCAACCATGCAGCTGGGTTTCACACGCTGGGTGAGCGGCGATCTAGCCGCAGCACAAAAGACGATGACTGACTGGATCGATAGTATGCATCAGATAGGCAATATCATTTTTGCCATTGCCAGCAGCTTTGCCCTGGCAGACATCATGGTTGAGCAAGGAAGCCTGCGCGAAGCAGTCAGAACGTATAAACAATCCTTGCAGCTTGCATCAAAACATGAGGAACATACGCAACAAATCATCGCGCACCATCATTTAGGATTGGCCCTGCTCTATCACGAAATGGACAATCAGGAAGCCACTGCACAAAACCTGTCAAGATGCAGGGAGTTGGGCAAACAGAGTGAGTTAATTGACTGGCCTTACCGTTGGTGTATGGCTCAAGCCATGTTGAAAGAAGCTGGGGGAGAGTTTGAAGATGCACTTGACCTATTGGATGAGGCAAAGCACGTCTATATCAGGAACCCAATTCCTTATACCCGTCCCGTTGAGGCATTGAAGGCAAGAGTGCATATCAAACAGGGCAGATTATCTACAGCACATGATTGGGCAAACAAACAAGGACTTGCGATTGACGATGACCTTAGCTACCTGCGTGAGTTTGAACACATCACGCTGGCCAGGGTAAAAATTGCCGAGTATCTGCTGAACGGTTCAAACGCTTCTATTTGTGACGCATTGGACCTGCTGGCGCGACTCTTAAAAGCAGCGGAGGAAGGGAAAAGAAGAGGCAGTGTAATCGAAATATTGATGCTGCAAGCCGTTACACATCAGGCAATGGGCGACCTTTCTCTTGCTTTTGCGCCGCTGGAACGTGCTTTGACGTTTGCTGAACCCGAAGGTTATATGCGCATGTTTGTGAATGAAGGTTCCGCCATGGCGCAACTGCTTCTTGAAGCAGCCAAACGAAGTATCATGCCAGATTATGTTAATAAATTATTGGCTGCATTTTCAACTGGTGAAAAGAGAGCGGACACCAAATCTGATCACACCGCGCCACCATCCCCGCAACCACTTATCGAGCCGCTCAGTCAGCGCGAGCTTGATGTGCTGCAATTGCTTAAAACTGAGCTTTCTGGGCCAGAGATTGCCCGTGAACTGACGGTGGCCTTGAGTACAGTCCGTACACACACCAAAAGTATTTACAGCAAGTTGAATGTGAATAGCCGCAGAACGGCCGTTAAACGCGCCACCGAATTAGATTTGATATAGAAGGGGAGAAAAACGACTGTTTCCCTCCCCTCCATTAACCTCACAAAACATCCCGCCGCAAAAACTCCCAACCACCAACAAGTGCTACAACCAATGCACCCATACCAGCAAAAAGCAGGCCATTGGCATAATCCAATCCCCTTGAAAAATTGTTGAGCGAAACGGCCGTTAACGTCCACGGATAATAAATCGCATAATCTGAACTAATCACGGCTAAACCGCTCACCGTCATCGCAATGCCAAAACCAGACGCAATCACAAAACTACCCCAGCGCATCCCCACCCAGGTATGCAAAGCAACCAACAGCGATGCGCCAACAAAGGCAATGCCTGCAATTTTGCCAACCTCAAACCAGGGAATAGCGCTGTTAAATCCCATACCGGGCTTCAATAATTCCAACAAAAATCCAGCCCCCAAGATAAAGACAGAAAGTGAAAGCGTACTAATCACCACAATTACCAGACCAACGACTAATTTTGCAAAGTAGACGGCCCCACGAGGAACAGGCAGTGCAAAAAGCATTTTCCAACCACCGTTTGTATGTTCCAGATTGCTGAGCAAGGTCGTTTCCAGCGTCACAAACAGCGACAACCCTAACAATGTCCAAAAGCTAAATGTTTGCCTGAAAATCCAAAACCAAATCGATTCGCCATCATCAATGTAGTTAACACCATTTTTGTAGATAACAAAGAATTGCAAAACCGCTATTACAAACGGCAGAATAATCGCCAGCCACAAAGCCAACGTTCGTTTCAATTTTAGTAGTTCAGTACACATCGCACGTGTGATATGTTTCATAATTATTTCTCCTAGGGAACATTTCAGCCTGTCAGCCTGTCAGCCAGAAATATTCTAGGCTGAAATGCTGAAGTGCTGAAATGCTTGTTTTTCATTCGTCAACGTCAAGAAAATATCTTCCAACGTCGGTTGTTCGAGCTGGAGGTGATAGACGTTGAGACCATTTTCTACGAGTTGGCGATTGATCAGTGCGGCATCGGATGTGCTGTTAGCTTTGATTACCAGCCGCGAATTACCATTGTGTTTGACGGTCCAGCCAGATTGTTGCAGTAATTTTTGAGCGTTCTTGGGCTGTTGCACTTTGAGAACAACATGTTCT
>QQUD01000672.1 GCA_008501785.1 Chloroflexota bacterium | reverse complement strand
AAAGCGTGTCCAGGAAATCTCACCCTCTAGCTGGCTATCTTTGTAAAATGTACTAAAGATGTGTGCATGGCTGCGAACGATGGATTCACGCCCCTTATCGTAAATGCCGTTCCAAACCGTGTAATCCGCATCTTCACTAAACAACGCACCAAATGCAGCAGCGTCGCCGCTGTTCCAGGCCGTTTTTTGCTGGTCAAAAATTTGGCTGATGGCTATTTGATCGGTTTCTCGTCTTAATTCCATCGTAGTCATTTCATGTTCCTCAACTTTTTTATGTGAGGATTAGAATAAAAGAAACGGCCGTTTTCCACGACGTACAATGGTATGATTTTGAGGTTGAAGGGGTATGAAATCAGGTACGAGGTCTAAACTAAATGCAGTTCACGCGCCCGTGCAGCCGCCTGCATGCGCGAACTGACGCCCAATTTCGCCAATATTTTGGTGACATGAGATTTGACAGTGCGTTCGCTGATAACCAATTGTTCTCCAATTGCACGATTACCAGCCCCATCAACAAGCAGCCGCAGCACTTCCGCTTCACGCGGTGTCAACGATTCAACAGAATTGGGAATGGCAACGGGCTGAGGTGTTTTATCTTTTTGCAACACAGACAGACATCGCCGCGCAAAATCAGCTTCCACATTTTTTTGCACAGCCAGTTGCAGCAATGGGATGATAGACTGCCCTTCCATCAACACAATTCCTGGCATATCCCGCTGTCGCCAATCTGCCAGCGCCACAGCCAATTCACGCAGTGCCGCTGCTGGGTCGGCCTTGCGCCAATAAAGTTGCGCCAGAATCAGACGGGCATCGCTCGATAAAATTTGGCGGTCTACTTGTTGGTAGATGATGGCAGTGCGCAGTTGGGAAACGGCCGTTTCCCACTCCCCATCCAGCATCCCCTGCATTGCCGACACCATCATTGCATTCGCTTCCTGATCCTTGTACAAAGCCCAATTCGCCATTTCAAGCACCAGCGGACGACAAGCATCTGCTTTGTTTTGCTGCCAATGCATCCACGCCAACGTAAAGATGACGTCGTTACGCCGAGATGTGCCTATCTCTGTCCCATCAAATTGAGTTAACAGCCTCTCAATCTCTTTAACTGCCTGCTGATATTCATTTGGCTGCGACAGATAAATTCGGTTCAAGATGAAGCGAGCAAATGCAGGGGTCAAGCTCAACCAGCCAAAATTACCAAACTCATCGAGCATTGAAAAAGCATCCCGTGCTGCTTCCTGGCAAGCTTCAACATTGCCCCGCATAAATTCCAGTAAAATTGTGAGTGCCAACAGCCCCATTTTGATCAAAATATGATCTGTGGCATGTCTCGTAAACATGGCCCGTAATCGATCGAGTGGCGCCAGACCAGAAAAAGAAAACAATATCGGTGGCGTAATCATCGTCGCCACAATATGCAAAGAGGCAACATCGTTTGTTTCGATAACGTGATCAACAATCGCGTTTAGCGACTCATCGGCCGTTTCCCAATCAGGCCGGTACACTGCATGCCAAAACTTAGAACTTAAATAGCCGATATGCTGACTGGGATGCGCCCAATCGGGATGCTGTTGCAACAGTTCCCCCAACCGATCAATAAGTTCAAAATCATTGCCAACCAAACGCTGTGTCAAGAATGAGACCGCCTGCACCTCGCCATGCCAATCAGCCGTCGTTTGAAAAGCGGCTAACGCCTGCTGCAAAAAGGGTTCGCTTTGGATCACTTGCCCTTGCTGGACGAGTAAACGGCCGTTAACCAACATCAACCATGCGCTTTCTGCAACAATCTCTTGTGGCAAATAGTTTAACCACTGCTCAAAACGCGGATCAACAAATCCCGCATAATTCTGCACCTTAGCCAGCTCAACCAGCAAATCGCTCAAACCGCCCCACGCTTCAGCTGCAACTAAATGAGGAATGGCTTGTGTTGTTTGCCCCAAGGTGTGCGCAGCACGCACATGCAGCTCTCGCCACTGCCGGGGCTGCTCGCGCCGCAGTTGTAGCTGCAAAAAGTCCTTAAACAGGTCGTGATACCGATAAGTTAGTTCTCCCCCCTCATCATCAACCAGCGTTAAAAACAGATTGCTGCGATACAAATCGTGCAGCACCCACTCGGCATCGGTGCGTTGGGTGAGAGCATCGCAAAGTGAGGGGGTGAGGTAGGCGAGAACGGCCGTTTCTAACAAAAAGTGGCGCACATCCACTGACTGCTGCTGCAACACCTCATCTGCCAAAAAATCAAACACAAAATGAGGAATTCTGCCCGTCTTTTGCACAAAGCGGCTGCGTGCGGCAGCATCACGAGAACCCAGCGAAAGCCCATACAATCTCAATGCCGCAATCCACCCTTTGCTCTTTTGATGCAGCGTCGCCACATCATTCGCAGTCAGGTCCAGATGCAGCGTATGGTTCAAAAGCTGCGTCGAGTCCGCAATAGAAAATTGTAGGTTTTGCAGCCGAAACTCAGCCATCTGGGAACGTGCCCGCAAACGTGACAAATTGAGTGGCGGATCTGAGCGCGTGGTCGTAATCAAATGCAAATTCGCAGGCAGACGTTCCAACAAATAATCCAGCAGCTTAAAAATCGCCTCATCCTGCAAACGATGCAAATCATCAAGCACCAGCAGCAGCGGCTGCGAAAAATGAGCAACCATCTCATTCACCAGCAACCCGGCCAACCGCACATAATTAGGCGCATCCCCCGGCAAATTATCCAGCAATTCTTGCAGTTGCAATCCAAAGGAAGGTGCTTTTTCACGCAATCCGGCCAGCATCAATCGTAAAAAGGCGCGTGGATCATCGTCCCCCTCATCCAGCGATACCCAAACCATCGGTAAATCGGGATAGGCCTCATGCATCGCCACCACAGCAGTTGTTTTTCCAGCACCTGCCGGAGCCGAAATCAATGTCAGTCGTTTCGATGTTACAGCCTCATAAAATGCCAGCAACAATTCAGGGCGATGAACAATGCCATCAACTAATTGGGGTGGATGCAGTTTTGTAATAGGGTAGGTTTCAGCAGAATTCCAGATCAAAATTGTACTTTTTTAGGTGCGACGCACGTTCTGAAGTGCGTCGCACCTGTTAACACACCATTTTTCTGATATTGATCAGGATAATCATATCAAATAAAAAGCTATCTTCACAAGGCAATTATGGAACGACTTGATCAGCGCCGACGTCGAAACGGCCGTTTCGCTCATCCCCATCAATATCATGATCCAACGTCGTGGTCACACCAGCCCCAATCACGCGTGAATCTGAAGGCACATGCGGCTCACCAGCCGTCTCTAAATCATCCACCGTCGCATCTATAATATTGCCAGCTTGCGAAAACGAGGCACTGCCCCGGTCCCAAATTGGAGCCGTCAGCAAATTGTTTTGAATCGTGACGTGTCCACTGCTGTTTCGTGCTTCAATCGCACCGGGATAGCTGCCACCCAGAATAATCGTGTTGTGTTCAACCACCACATTGCCGCTTGTCATCAACTGAATGCCCATATCGCCTGAAATGGGATCACCCACCGGCACAGCACGTTCAGCTTCTGACTGGTAAAAGAAATTATTACGCACAATGCCGCCTTCATGCCCGGACCCAAATCCAAGCGCAATGCCGCGATAACTGTCAATAATTTGATTTCGCTCGACCACATTCCCCGATGCATCATTCCACAACAAAATTGCTGGTCCCCCACCCCGATAATACGTGCCACAATCAATATCCACCTCACAGCCAGAGCCATCACCAAAAATATTGTAAATTTCATTGTCGCGCAGCACCCAATCAACGGCGTGATGAATGTCGATGCCGTTGATGTAGTCACCCTGTACACCACCCTCGGTGTAGCCAATGCGCGAACAGGCCACAATGCCATCCTCAATGTCATCTGAGCCGGAGCCTTTGATGTGCTGTGTGCCAATATCGACCAAATGCACGTTGTAAATGTGGGGGGCTTCAACTCCCGTATTGCTTTTTATCGAAATGGCATGATTCCGAATCTGGGTCATCGTCAAATCGGCAATCGTGATATTTTGGCCATTAATGCCAAATCCTTCATGAACGGGCAATGCATACCCAGGTCCCTGCAAAATCACAGCATCCCGGTTCCCGCTGATGCTTCGAATGGTCACATCATTTTTGAGCCACAGCCAAACCGTACCGCTCATTGTGTACGTGCCGTCTTGCAGCAAAATCTCGGTGTCTGGCGCAGCATTTTGAATGGTGCTCATCCAATCATCGGTCGGACCAACGGTGATTTGGTTAGAACGCGCTCGATACAGGCTTGACTCAGTATACGCCGGACAATATGGACTTGGTGGCGTACCAGGTTTAAGCACAAATGGCAGGTAAAGATGGACGAGCTCACTGTCTGCTTGGATTGGAAACGGCCGTTTTCCCCACACAATTCCAATAACAACTAAAAACAAAAATCCCAGACTGCTTAATCTTTTCATTATTCGCCTCCAACTTACCATTATCCATAAACCTTTTGAATTTGTAGAAAAGTAGGTTACAAATGCATTGCACCATCATTTTTACCTACAAAACACCGATCCCTGCACGCAAAAGGGCATTTTTCATGGCGTTACAACTAACCAAACAAGACAATGCCATGCTCGATGGCGAATTTGGCGAAGCCACGCAAATGGCAATGCGGATTCTGACTACGATGGTGAATGTTTATAGGGCGGAATCGCTGCTGGACATTGAATCGGCGCACATTGATGGCTGTTTATACCACGGCGAATCGGGGCTGGAGTTTGCGGAAAAGCTGGTGGCGGGTGGTGCAAAAGTGCGCGTGCCGTCTACGCTCAATGTGGGGGCGATTGATTTGTTACATCCAGAGCATTTTAGGGGAACGGCCGTTCTCGCCAATCGCGCCACCCGCCTCATGCAAGCCTAC
>QQUD01000177.1 GCA_008501785.1 Chloroflexota bacterium | reverse complement strand
GCCAATCGGCACGAACGCCAATGATATGCTCTAATAGAATGCTGATCGGCGATACGCCAGTCGCACCAATAAAATCTTTTTTGGCAGGATTACCGGGAGCGGTCGTTTCCGGCGCATAATTCTCCCAAAACGTACCGGTCTCTTTGAAAACGGCCGCAACCTGCTCCAGATGATTCCGCGCAACTTGATGCGCTAATTTGTATTGTTTATGTTCCCGCAAACCGCGCAGCACCATATAAGTTGCTGTCGGCCAGACGGCACCACGCCAATAGTTCCCTGAGTTTGAATTATAGCCATCACTGTCGGCCGACAGACTGGGAATACGATGGGGCAAGTTAAATGACCAATTATCTCGTAAATGCTGCACGAATGGCTGCACCCGTTTTTCCGGCACGAGTTCTTTTTCAACCAATGCCCAGTACGCACCAATGGTTTTGACCTGACTAAAACGGCCGTTTGCATCCACATCTTGATAAAATTGGGCACTGTTATTCCACAAAACCGCGTTTGCCCGTTCAATCAGCATCGTCCGTTCCTGGCTCAGTTCCGTTGCGTATTCAGCCTCTCCCAACACATTCGCCATCTGTTCCAACATCTCACAGTTGACAGATGCCTGCATCGTGGCGTCCACCCAGGTCCAATGCCGATGATGCCGGTTACTGTCTGGCACACGCGGCTGATTGTCCATCGCACTGCTCATACCGGTCGCCCAATACAAACCACTGGGCCAGGTGCGATTCGCACGACACCAGCGATGATACGCCAGCAGCGGCCAAAACACCTGCTTCAACCGCACTTCATCCCCGGTTTGCCGAAAGTAACCCCATTCAGCCCAGGCTAAAATATTGGGTCCCGTGCTGTTTGGATCGAATGGATAAAAGTGATCGTGTCCCGTTTCTGGGTAAATTTCACGACAGATAAAACCGTCATCATGCTGCTTGGCATAGAAATTATCTATACCACCCATGCAATAACATGCGCGACGGGCATAAACCGTGAACCGGCTAATCATGGCTGTGTCATACATGAAAAGACGGCCGTTAAACATCGCGTCCAAATAATTTGAAGGCAAACCAGACGACATGCCCGGTTTGCGAATGTGAGACCAAGCCATTTCCCACGCCCGCCAATACATTTCTACCCACTCTGGAAAAGCAGGCAGCACCGGTTCAGGCAACTCACTTCTATCAGTTGCAAAAAAAGGGATAGGGTGATCAACATTAGACATTTGGCGAAACGGATTTCGTTCCACCAGTGGCTCCAGCGGCCGCTGATACATTGGATGTGACATCATCAAACTCCTACGGTGTGATCCACAAATCGGCCGTTCCCGTTAAATTTAAACCGAATTCATCAATTTCTAAAACACGCCAATCATAGCGTACATATACATTATTCAACAAACGCCCCGACCAGACAAGCGAATCACCTCGGGCCAAAAATGGATACCCACTTAACCCAGACAATTCAGCCACATCACTCCCAGCTTGCTGCGTCATTCCCACATACGTCAATGTCGATCCAGGGATCTGTGTACCGGGAGGCATTTGGTAGTTTGCATGAATCAAACGATAGTGCAGCCGCGCATTCTCCGTAGGAATAGCACCAATTTCAACCGGGGCCGGATTAAAAACCAGCAATTCAACACCCCCGGCTACTGGCATTTTTCCCAACGCTTCAGTTTTGATACGCAAGTTGTAATTAGCAAACACACCAGGCGCAATCGTGCCACTCCAAATAAAAGAGTCCCCGCCACGCTTTGTTGCCGCCAATCCATCAATGCGCACGTCAAACGCATCCCCATTTTTCCCAACATATTCCATCCGCGTGCCAGGAACCGATTCCCCGACAGCCAGATCATAGGCATAAGCAGGAACGTTGTAAGTAATCGTATCTCCCATTGGCGTTGGCGTTGCGGGTGGCTCTGGCGGACCAATAAATGGCACAGTGCAAGCTAAAGTTGCCAATCCAAGGCATAAAACAAAAATAACCATGTACGTTTGATGCTTGATCATAAATTTTGCTCTACCTCTGATACTACTTTGCTTATCCCAACCCTAACTGCAAAAAACGGGAATCTCATTCACTAAGATTGGTTCAATCTCGGAGATTGAACCAATCTATTCCCGCCACTTAGTTACATAAATGGATTTACAACCCTCAAAATTCATTTTTGGGCTGCAAAAATCAAACATGTATATGAACCTTTAGGGATTAAATCGATAATCAACAGATTACACAGATTTCGCAGATTTGGGACAAATTCCAGATTGAAATCTGCGTAATCGGCGAAATCTGTTGATAAATCTTATTACCGAAATAATTTGTAAATCTTCATCATTCGATGTCGATCATCACTGCTCTTCAATCGTGATGGTAACGATACGATCACCAGCAGGGGCAGCGGGATTGTTTGGATCGCGTTCAGTGAGACCCATCACCACATCCATCCCTTCTGCAATCTTTCCAAAAATGGTAAATCCACCATCCAACTGACTCGCATCTGCCAACGTGATAAACCATTGGCTGCCGTTTGTGTCTGGGCCAGAATTTGCCATCGATACCATGCCAACCTCTGCATGTGACAAATCTGGATCGATTTCATTGGGAACTGTGTAACCAGGGCCACCATAACCAGTCCCAGTTGGGTCGCCAGTTTGCGCCACAAAACCAGGTACGACCCGATGGAACATGACATCATCAAACCAGCCTTCATTCGCCAGAAAAATAAAGCTATTCACGGTTTCTGGGGCAGATTTGGTCAGCAGTTCAATGGTAAAGGACTCACCTGATTCCATTTCAACCGTAGCCAGGTAGGGCTTATCGACATCAATTGCAATCTCTGGCGCAGCATCGTATTGCCGGTCTTTGATCAGCTCAAGTTGGACAATGGCATCCCAGATTTCATAGGGTGGCAGTCCACTTGTGATTAGTTCACCATTAAAAATGACAGAAGGTGTGCCACCCAAACCAATATTGATTGACTCTTGTGCCATTGCAGAGATGTACTCTGCGTAGACATCACCTTCCAAATCAGCACGCAATTGATCAGCATCTAGCTCTAATTCGCCAGCTAACCCCACAAAAAAGTCAATGGCAGCAGCATTATCTAAACCTGACCACTGATTTATCGTTTCAAACAGCAAATCGTGATAAGGCCAAAACGCACCTTGTGCGCCGGCAGCTTCAGCGGCTTCGGCTGATTTTTGAGCATTGGCATGAATACTGTTGAGGGGGAAGTGGCGGAATGTAATTTGAACGATTTCGGGGTACTTTTCTACAAGTTGCTCCAACACGGGAGCGTATGAGGCGCAGCCCGGTCATTGAAAGTCGCCATACTCAATGATGGTGATGCGTGGGTTTTCAGCGCCTAACGTCCAATCCTGACTGCGCAATTCGGCTGCTTCAGCCACTGAGGTTGCGGCTATAAACTCAGTTGCGGCAATCTCTGTTTCAGGCGCTTCTGTTGCTTCTTCTTCAACAACTGGCTCATCTGTTGGTTCCGGTTCTGCCTCTGGTTCAGCCGTTGGTTCTGCTTCCGGTTCTGCTTCTGGTTCATCTGCAGCCGGTTGTTCTGAACTTTCAGATTCTTCGGCGTCCTCATCATTTGAAGTCACAGGGGTATCGGCGGTTACGGCCGTTTCCTCCCCCACATCCTCCACCTCTGGCGTAGCAGCCGGTCCGCAGGCCACTGCCAGCAACAAAATTAACAATAATATAATTCTATTCACGTCCAAATATCTCCTCATGTTTTCCGTATAGTAGCGTATTTTGCTACAATCCGGCAATGATATCAAAGATTACCTGTAAATCCTCAGGATTAACCTGCACAAACTTACAGGTTGAATCTGTAGACACACCAGTTTAAGGAGTCGATAAGTGAAATATTTTTGCCAGTTACTTTTTTCCATTTTATTAATGACCGTGGCTGCATGTGGTCCCAGCACACCACCGCCAGCATCTGATTTAGAAGATTCATCTGTACCCGAACAATCCGACGAAGGGCTTCGTATAGCCGCCACCCCTACAAGCGAAGCTGCGGAGGAAGGGGACCCTGCCCCCATAACAACGCCTGAAGAAGCGTATCCAGTCATTGTACCTACCCCAACAATTATGGATGAAGATTATCCAGCCCCACCGTCACCGGTGCCCCCCAGCGAGGGCGATGCATACCCATCAACAGAAAACGCGGTATGGGTTTTATTTCCAGTGGGAGAACAGTGTTCTGATGCAAGCCGGTATCCTGATTTGGTAACGGCCGTTGCCGATCTCACCGCCGCAGGCATCACCATTTACGAATCAGAAGTCACTGACCTCATCGTTTGCAGCGCCTGCGGCTGCCCCACCAGCGCCCACTACCGAGTCTCAATTGATGATGCTCAACTAGAAACAGCACAAGCCTTGGAATGGACAGTTGAGGAATAGGCCTAAATATGAATAGCACACTTTACTGGACGGCCGTTTCCGCCGCATTGGTTCTTGCCATCGTCATTGCCAGCACCTGGCATCTTGTGCGCAAGCGGCGAGTAATTGAAAGCACCTACGATCCTCCAAGTCGACAATGGGGGCAAGCAGTGCAGGCTATCTGGGTTGAAGAGGTTCGCCCAAAAGAGCAACACAAAATGCAGGTAATTGTCGGTACCACGGGCATGATTGTTTCTATATCCCTTGGGTATGCGTTTGTGTACACTTCGTTTGTTGTGGGTTGGCAGCTGTGGACCTGGCTCGTTACGATTTTAGTGCTCGTTGCAACGCTGCTCCCTATTTCTTATCGTCCACGTATTCAGGTTGCGATGTGGCATTGGCCGATAGCAATTACAATGGCAGCCCTGATCCTCCGCATCTTTTTCCTCGACACAATTCCCGGTGGGCTGCATGTGGATGAGATGGGTGTAGCCGATTACGCCGTTCGACACATTTACCCGCCGGATGGATTAACGATCAACCCATTTCATACCGCCTCTGCTTCACAACCAACACTGTATCATTATTTGATCCGGCTTTCGTTTGTTATATTTGACTATTCGATTGCTGGGTTACGGATTAGCAGCGTTATTGTAGGGACGTTGGCTGTTTTGGCGACGTTTTGTGTCGTTTCAGAATTTGCAAACCGGCGGACGGCTTTGTTAACGGCCGTTCTCCTCACCGCCTACCATTACCATATCCACTGGTCTCGGTTGGGATTAAACAATATCTGGGACACGCTTTGGGTCCCATTGATTTTGGCGTTTTTAGCGTGGGGGTATCGCAGAAATTGGAGTGGCGGGGCCGTTTTATCCGGTTTGGCGCTAGGTCTTTCTCAATATTTTTACGGTGGCAATAAAATCAGCTTTTTTTTAATACCGTTTGTATTGTGGATGCTCTACCGGGAAGCACCAGACCAAATGCGCATGTTGATACATGTGGGCAAGATGGCGATAACGGCCGTTACCGTTGCTGCCCCTATCACCCTGTTTGCTCTTTTACAACCAGATATATTCTTCCATCGCTCTCGTATGGTCTTTGGCTGGCAGTCAGACGTGATCATCAACACTGTCGGTGACTACAAACTAGCAGATTTTTTGTGGCAGCAGCTCTGGCGCAATTTTGGTGCATTTACGACCGTACCCGAGGTTACCGGCTTTTATGGGCCCGGTGTGCCTTTTTTGATTGGCGTGGCTGCGCCCCTATTTGTGATTGGCTTCATCTGGTCGATCTGGTCGCGGCAGTGGATACCGGTCTTGTGGATTTTGTTTACCACCTTTCTTGGAGGTATCTTGCTCTCTGGTGCGCCATCCAGCTCACATTATGTGGTATCGATACCGGCGATTTGCTGGTTAACGGCCGTTCCACTCAACTGGCTGTGGGAAAACGGCCGTTGGCGACTGGCTCTCTTCCTGCTCATCGTTATCATTATTACCGACCTCGGCTTTTATTTCGGTATCTACGTTCCTAGTGAACCGCGCGACCTCTTCAACCAGATTCCAGATTGGCCACTTGGTCCATAATTTATGCAACCTTTAGAATTTTGTTCCCGGAGTGGAGACTTTAGCCGGAACGGAACCGGCTAAAGCCTTCACTCCAAACAGAAAAGTAAAATTTAGACACGCACGACTACCTCGCCATCACCGGAAAATACAAATAAAACGGTTCCGCTTCCCCCGCATAAAACATTTCCGCATGGTCCAGCGCAAGCGCCACATTGCCGCCCGAATCAACCGCCTGCACGAAATATTCAACTTCGCCTTGGATGACAAGTGACGCGGAAGAAACGGCCGTTTCCTCATCATAACTCAATTCCAAAAGCTGCCAGGTTGTGCTGGGCAGTTCACGATACAGCACCACCACTCGCTCTACATCACTCGCATCATCCGTCACCACCACCTCAAAATTCAAAATATTAGTATTCCGCCACGCCCACACATCCCAAATACTCGGTGCAATAAAATCTTCATGCGCAAACGGCGCGTGATACACCTCAACCTTCAAGCTGTCATACAAACGCTGCGTGCCCACCGTCTCTGAACCATCGTCAGCCGCAAACTGACCCGGAACCACCACCAACCGCTCCCGCATCTCGCCCTCAATCGACAAGAACCGGTTTAGCGTCCCTGGCAGCACCGGATAGAAATACTCCAGCCCAAACCCAGGCTCCGATGCAATATACTGCTCATCCGTAATAATCTGCGACACCATCGGATTAAATCCACCAATGTCCGTAAAACTGCCGCCAACCATCAGCACACCATGTGCAATATGGTCATCCATACTCACGTCATAACTCGTGTGCGGTTGAATCGGCCGTCCACCGGAAACCTGCGTGCCTTCCTCACCGGTCAGCGTGTGATAGCTGCCTACCCCACTCACCGAATGCTGCTCAAACGAAAACGTCAAGTCAACCGGCGTAGATACTAGCCCACCAGAATTTGCCCGTGTCGTCACCGCATTCACCATCATGAGCGCATCGTTGCTCGATGTAGTCGTTGTCACCGGCATATTCACGCGCAGCATCGGCAGTCCGTACAATGTCATCTCTTCCAGCACCTTTTCGTCATAGTTGCTGAACGAACCAGCCGCCAATTCATTGAAATATTGATGTTTTGCCATCAACATCGCGCTGCCCACCGTTTGCGGTCCCTTGCTCCAGTCACCCAACGACGTCACAAAATTAGCCATTAACAGTTCCGAATACGCGACCAAATCCGAATCACCATACCCGTAGCCTGTGTTGCCCAGGAACGTCGCCTGTTGCGCATTAAACGCCTGCGCCCAATCCCGTTCTACTTGCGAGCCCAATCCCAGTCCATCCGGCACATCCAGCCCAGAGTGGCAGCCCACCGAAAACACGAGCGTTCCTGAGTAATCCGTGCCAGCCACAATTTGGGTGGCAAAAATATCGTTTGCATCGTTGGGGAAGAAGCGATAATGATCAAAATGGGAGTTGAGCGACATCAAGTCAGGCGCATTGGGTTTCGTAAACAGTGTGTCGCTGAAGAGCTGCGCTGTCCACACATCATTAATCAACTGTGTTTGCGAAGTGGTCGGAATGCCATAGCTGTTCAGCGTGTTTGTTATTTCTGTCGCTTGATCAATCAGGAAATCATATCCGGTAATCAATGCATCCTCAGGTGAAAGTACCGGCTGCGCCAGAAACGCATCGACCATACCGGCAATTTCTGATGGCTTTTCCACCAAACGGCCGATTGCCACCTGTGGCAAATAAAACTCACGATTACGATACGGGAACGGCAGCAATCCTGCATAATAATCATCGGTGAGCAGGTAGCGCAAGCCGAGCGACCCTGACAAGTTATCCGTTGCCGCCACCGCTGCATAATTGCGCTCATTCGCCACCAGCGCCTCATCCTGCACCCGCCGGTGTGGAATAGCCCGATCTTCACCCACAATCACCATGTATTCCAAATTCGGGTACGCCGGGGCCAGATTATAAATCAACGATTTGAGATGAGATGCTACATAATTGGCCGCCAGCGGATTATCTGGGTCAATGTCCCAGGTGTTGTAGGCAAAATCGAAGTTGTAATAATCGGCTAAATCGACCACCACCCCATTCACGTTTGAATCAGCAGCCAGATTGTTCAGTTTTGCCATCAACGCAGTTGAGGTAATCGTGTCGCCTGTTGGGTAAAGTTGGTTCATGCGATCTGTGTTTACAAAAATGAGGGTGTTGACGCTGGTATCAGTGATGGGCGTCGTGTAGGAGGTCGGCACACCAAAGGTGATAGGGTCAAATGGCATCACCGGCGGCGTCACAAACACAGACAGCGTAAATTCTGTCCCTACCGCTTTCTTGGCTTGTGGCACAACTGCCAGGTAATAATCACCATACAGTTCATGCACGTCATACACAATTTGCTCGGTCGCAGTGCCCGGTTGAATAGAAATGGCAACCAGTGTGGCAATGCCACCCACCTGCCCGATGTTGCTCATCTGGCCGATGTTGCTCATTTGCCCAATGTTGCTCATCTGACCTAATTCATTGATCGTGCCGAGGTCAACCAGGTCGCCAATGTTACTCATTTGGCCGATGTTGCTCATCTGCCCAATATTGCTCATTTGGCCGATGTTGCTCATCTGGCCAATGTTGCTCATTTGGCCCAGGTCACGTATTTGCCCGGTTTCTTCATCGACAGTCGGGGCAAAGAGGTAGAGGTTGTAATCGGCCGTTAAACCAGACAATGTTGTAGAAAGTGTAGAGCCTGCTTCGGTGATGGGCACTTGATACCATTGAACGGCCGTTTCCCCTTCAACCACATCCGTCATCACCGTTCCCGGCAGCACCTCGTCTGCCGTATACCGGTAAGACGCACGCTTGATCGCCAGCTTGCGCAAGAAAATGTCCTGCTTGTTGTTTGTATCCGTCGGAACCATATTCGACGAACCAGAATCAAACGTCACCAGATGCCCATCAGCAGACACAGACGGCGCACCGACACCGCTGTTCCCTTCTGACCCATCATGTGTCAAACTAACTCGCTTCGTCTCACCCGAGTGCAAATCGTGGATGAAAATATCTTCCATGCCATTCGTATCGTCGCTCACCAAATTTGTGGCAGATGAGCGAAACACCACATAATTGCCATCGGCTGTTACCACTGAAAAATCAGATTGTGCATTCGGCTGATTACCAACGGCATCTGTTGCTACACGAATAGTCTCACCAGTAATCCGATTGTGAACAAAAATGTCAATCACGCCATTCGTATCACCCGGCGTCAAATCAGAAGCACCACTTTCGAAAGAGATGATGTCACCCTCGGCTGAGATTGACGGCACATGGGAAGCACCATTCATTGCCTGTGAGCCATCCGTTTTCACCGACACCCGAGAAATTTGATCAGTGAACAGATCAAACACGTAGATATCGGAGGTGGCGTTGGTATCTGCGGCAACGAGGGGACCTTGTGATTCGAAAGCGACAAAACGGCCGTTTAACGAAATCACCGGGTTATGCGAATCTAATATCCCTTCAGACCCATTTTCATGCAGCGAAATGCGCTTCGTCTCATACGTTTCCAAATCGTAGACAAACACATCAATCATGCCATTCGTGTCATCGGGAATCAGATTACTGGCTGCCGAAGCAAATGCCACACGATGCCCATCCCCTGAAATAGATGGACTGAATGAGTTACCATTCCCTTCTGTTTCTGTAAAAGCTGTAGACGCCCGCACCATCTCGCCTAATGTGCCCAGCTCACGATCATAAACAAAAATGTCAGTATAGCTATATATCTCTGGCGAACTCATCATGTTGGTCGCCTGGGACTCGAATGCAATGAAACGGCCGTGTGCCGACACCACCGGCAGCATCGAAGGGCCATCCGGTTGGGACCCCAAATAGCCGTAAATACGCGAAACATCATCCGTTTCCATATCGTAGATGAAGATGTCGGTGACACCATTGGTGTCTGCCGGGTCTAAATTGGTAGCCAGCGAGTCAAAAGCAACCACCATCCCATTAGCCGAAATTCCAGGCACATGTGAATCATCATTCGCATTGCCCCCTCCGTTTGGCTCAGAAATACGTTTGGTATCGTCGTTAACGGTTTGACCAGATTGCGTTTCGGCAACATCAGCCGCCACGTGATTGCTCATCGCCAATGAAAACAAGGCTGCTAACCCAATAAAACTTGAGAACAGAATCAAGGTTACTCTACGAATCATGGAAATCTTCCTTATCAATAAATAAATTCTAATAGTTGGGAGTGGCGGCTTTAGCCGGGTTAAATCACCCTATTTGACCCGGCTAAAGCCGCCACTCCGACTCGATTAGGAATTACTCGTAACTTTCTAGAAGCGTTTCAAAGTTGGTTCAAGCAGTTGCTTTTTCTTAGCTTCCGGGAAGTTTTGGGTGGTGATTGGGAACCTGACTGATTGGGGGTATGTTTATTGATGGCTCTCCCCCAAACACTTGCCGGGTCCGATTTAGGCGATGTGTTTCTGTGATTATTGTAAAAGTGAATCGGCGTTGTTAACTGTGTTGCACATTTCATTTTTCCTGTCATTTGAAACCACTGTGACTAAATTACTATCCTCATGTCATTCCGAGTAGCCTATGCCGGGAAGACCCAGAACAAAATAAGGAAGAAATTTGTCATGCAATTGTCATTCCGAGGTCTGCCGAGGAATCTTGCTTTGAGGCAGAGGGTTCTTGACAGACACGAAGCAAGATTTCTCACTCCGAAGACTGCGTTCGAAATGACAACTTTCTTAGTAGAGCCTGTGCTGAGGCCCTGCGAAGTATCCTCCGAAAAATTCCTACCGCTAGACCAGAAGTAGGGGATTCCTCGGGAGACCTCGGAACGACAGGTTGACTAAGGGACTAATGACCACCAGACGACTCGACTAATTCCCGCTGAAGTTCAGAAACGGCCGACCCATCCACCACCGCTTCCAACCGCTCAAAAACAGTCCTCGCCGCAGACAAAAGGGCTTGCGCACCCTGCTTGTTGTCCATTTTGATCAACAAACTGGCCAACCAGTACCGGGCACGGGCCAATTCATACTCTTCAGCCACATCTGCCAATACATTGACACCTTCAGCCAGCAATTTCCGTGCCTCCGCAAACTTTTTTTGTGCCAGCGCCACCCGGCCCAACACACACAGACTGCACCCAATTTCACCCGGCATGTTCAGTTCACGCGCCAGTGCCAGGGCATCTTTTGCCAATAATTGCGCCTCACCGACCTCGCCAGCGTGCAGAGCCACCTCTGCCCAATGGCGCATCATCTCTGGCAAAAAGTCACGGGATTGTGCTTGCTCAAAATGATATTTGCTAGACTGCAAGTGCCGTTTAGCCGCCGCCACATCTCCCTGCCGGTCATATGTCGCGCCCAAATTCATATGAAACACACCCACCATCCAGGCTGACCCACCAATTTGCTCCGCCAGCCGCAGCCCTTCTTGATAAAAGTGAAATGCATCATCGAGCTGACCTCGATTGCGAGCAATGCCACCTAAATTGTTGTCAGCAATGGCCTGGTTATACACATCACCAATCTGGGCAAACATGCGCTGTGCCTGCCGGTAATGGTGGTCGGCCTCCTGCCAGCGCCCCAGGTTAAAACAGGCATTGGCTATCAAATTGTGCGAAGTTGCCTGCCCTTGCAAATCACCCGCCTGTTCGTACAGCTCAAACGCCTTGCCAAAATTGTCGATGGCGGCGGTGCTGTCGCTGCGCAGATAGGTGATGCCTAGTAAATTGTAGGCGCGGGCCAGCACAGTCACTTCGCCCAGCTTTTCGGCAATGTTCAGCACAGTTAAACATTGCTTAATAGCGTCATCATAATTTCCCTGGCGAATGTTGATCAATCCAGCCAATAGTAAAATTTGGGCCGTATCGGCCGTTTCCGTCTGTGACTCATTTGCCATCCCTTTTTCGATCCAGGCAAACGCTTCATCGTATTCACCACGCAGTTCGTGCAGGCGCACTTGCCAACGACAAACGGCCGTTTTCGCCGCCACGTTCTGCTGTAATTGCGCCAACTCTTCAGCCTGCGTCAAATGCCCATTCGCTTCGTCATATTGCCCAGTTGAAATAAATAGTTGGCTCAACGCCAAATGAATCGACAATCGTTCCTGGAATGTGTCAGGCAGCTGCGCCGCGCTGTGCAAGGCACGTTCAAAATGATCGACGGCTTCATAATTGGCAAAAAGCTGCTGCGCCTGCTGCCCCGTTAACATTTGATACGTCATCGCCCGCGGCCAATCTTGTCCGGCAAAAGCATGATGCGCAATCAGCGGCGGCAGGCTTTCCACATTGCCCCAGCCAGCAGAACGGCCGTCTTCCAAATAAGCTGCAATCAGCCGGTGATACTCACGGCGCGACCCCGCCGACAGGCTGCTGTAGCTCACTTCCTGCATCAACGTGTGCATAAAACTGTAGACCAACTCAGGATGACGCTGCATTTCGCGGATGATTTCGACTTGTTGCAGTTGGGTGAGGTGGCTCTGAAACGGCCGTTTTCCATCACCATCCAACACATTCGACAGCACATCCACCGGGAACGAACGACCCACCACTGCCGCCACTTGCACCGTCCAGCGGCACAGCTCTTCCAGCCGGTCCAGCCGCGCCAGCAGCACCCCTTCCAGCGTGTCAGGCACCGTAATCGTTGTCACCTGATTGCTAAATTGCCACCGGCCGTTTTTCACTTGCACCAGCAGCCCATCATTAATCAACGAACGCAGCACCTCTTCCAAAAACAGTGGATTTCCTTCAGCCCGGTCCAGTACCAAATCAGCCGCACCCAGCGGCCACGCCTCTTCTTCTACCAGATTGAACAACAATTGCCGCGACTCATCTCGGGACAATCCAGGTAATTTTAATTCGGTGTAACAATCGCTAAACGTTTGCGCCGCCTGATCACAAATCGGGCGACACCCTTGACCGGGCATTGGCCGAAAGAGCAGCAGCCACACCACCGGCACATGCTGCACCAGCGGCAGTAAATAATCCAACAAATCGAGCGATGCATGATCCATCCATTGAATGTCGTCCAGCAGCAGCACCAGCGGCGCGGCCTGAGCTTGCGCCTGCAGCAAGCGCTGCAATCCCACAAAAGTGCGCTGCTGCAACGCTTCCCCGTCCAAATACCGGATTTTTTCGTGCAATTCAGACCCAAGCGGTACATTCAAAAAATTAGCAATATACGGCAAATGGGCATCTGCTTCATCAAGCGGCAGCCATTTGCCCAGCGCCGCTTTCAGCAGCGGCAGCGCCACCTCATCATCTTCTTCAACAGTCAGATTAACCAGTTGGCGCATCAGGTCTTGAAACGGCCGATAACTCACCGACTCTGTGTACGACAAGCAGCGCACACCAAACAAACGCTGCCCTTTGGGCAGCACATCATGCACCAAGCGGGTTTTGCCTGCCCCTGCCTCACCGTTGATCACCACCACATGCCCTTGCGCATCGGACAGTTTTTCAAAAACAGCTTGCAGCTGCACCTGTTCAGCATCCCGCCCCACCAGCACCGACTGCATGCCCTGCAACCCACGCGTTTGTTCATGAACAGCTTTTAGTTCGACCACTTCATAAATGGAAACTGGCTTGCTCTTACCTTTAAGATTGACATTGCCGCGCAGGGTTAACTCAGCCATCGCATGGGCTTTGCGCCACACATTTTGGCAAACGACAATCTGGTTGCTCTCAGCCGCAGACATGAGCCGCGCCGCCAGGTTCACTTCGTCACCCATTACGGTATATTCATGCCGCCAGCTCGCGCCCACATACCCGGCATACACCGAACCAAAGCTAATACCAATGCGCTGCCGCAAAAACAAGTCCGACAATCCCACCTGTTCGGGCAATGTTTCGTTAATCTCAGAAAGTGCTTCTTGCATGGCCAACGCGGCTCGCACAGCCCGTTCTGGGTCATCTTCGTGCGCGACTGGCGCACCAAATGTGACCAGCAGTTTATCGCCGTGGTCGTAGAGGTCGATTTTGTTGATGACGCCGCCATACCGCTCTAGTGCCTGACTCATGCACACGAAGTAGTGGTTAACGGCCGTTACAATCTCCTCTTCATTCCCCACCCCCAACCGGTCTGCAATTTCACCCAGCCCATCAATATTCACAAACAAGCTGGCTACCAATCGTGGCTCCCCTTTCAGACTGGGCGCGTTGGGATCGCTGTTCAACCGAGGCAGCAACCCCGCAGGCAAAAATGGCGTAAACACATCCAGCAGCCGCACCGTGCGCCGCAGCACCGGCAATGTCGGCGGCAGTGGATAGTGGGTGTTCATAAACGTCGGCATGGGACGGTTATTCGGTTGGGCAATGTTGTTGACGATGAAATAGGATGGTTGTTCGGAAATGGGTGTAGCGTGGCACAAAATATCTGGATTGATCGCATCAAGAGTCGCCTGATTGAGCACAACCTGCCCAGCATTGGCAATCGATTCAGCCGCAGCCGCTGCGTTCACATCTTTGCCAAACAGCGCGAATTCCATGTTTTCACGATTGCCCAACTGGGCGGTGAAAAAGCGCCCTTTGTGCAGCCCCACACTCATGCGCAGTGGGAAGGTACCTTGTGAGGTTTCGGTATGGGTGAATTGGGACATTGCCGCTTGCATGATCATGGCGGCTTGCACAGCGCGGGTGGCACTGTCGGAGAATTGGGGCATGTCGGCATAGTCGGAGAAATGAATTTTTGGGAAAAACGGCCGTTCTTCAAACAAGCCCAACAGCGCATCGCCACCAAACCGGATTAACTGCCCATCGTGCTGGCGTAAAATGTCGAGCATCACTTCGAAGTAGCGGTTGACAACGGCCGTTACTTCCTCTGCCCCCTCACGCCCAGTCCGGCTCAACCGTTCCGACATCGCCGTAAAGCCACTAATGTCTGCAAACAGCAGCGTTCCTTCGACAAACTGTCCATCAGCCTGCCCCGGTACAGGGTTGCGCTTCACCTGTTTCACCAGCGACGCTGGCAAATGGCTGGTTGTTGCTTCCAGCAAGCTGGTCAAATGAGAAAGGCATTTGGAAAGGAGATTTCGCTGTGGCGCTGGACAACTCTTTTGCAATTGCTGCCATAAATCAACAGGAAGATACGCTTGCCAATGAGTTAATTCAGCCCGCAATAATGGTATTTCATCAGGTACAGGTCGAGCTGTACTGCTTTCATCATGCTGTGTGAGTGGGTAATTCATATAATTTCAACGTTTGCAACGGTTGGCTGTTACGAGAAATAATCCACCGCAAACAAGTTTGATTCAATGGATGTTGCAAGTTCCACTTTATAAATGCATTCAGTTTATTATTTTATTGAGATGATTGACACGATTCAATCAGCAATGAGTCCTGTTTTGATGAAGAAAAGAAAATTACACCCATTACAAAAACCCCAACCAACATCAACACAAATCCTACAGTCACGTCCCAGGGACGATACCGAAAATGATATTGATGCGCTCCGGCAGGAGCATCAATCGACAGCCAATTCATTTCGGTGTCTAATGTAACACGACTCCCATCTTGCCACGCTTTCCAGCCAGACCAGTAGTTTTCTTGGACGATCAGTTTGCCTGGTTGATCTGATTTGCATAAAACATCGATGTGACCGCCTTTGGAAACGGCCGTACACGGCACCACCTCGCCCGCCTCGGTTTCCACAGATGCGTAATAATTCTCTGGATACCGCACAAACTTTAAGTCGCCGATTTGATCAATCAGTTCACCCGTTTCAGGATCGTAATCAAATTTTGTCACGTCAAAGTAAGGGTCAGGCACTGGGCGATCTATCCAAAAAGACGGCCGTGCTAGCCGGGTCAGCTTCAATCCAGCTTCCGCCGCTGGTGGCCCCCAAAAATGCCCTCCCAACGGAATGGCAGCCCATTGTGCATCAGCTGTTTGTGCGGCTTCAACCCCTTTTGCTACTGTCCAATCCAATTCAACCGTAAATAACCAACTCCGACTGTAATAATAAGTCGTTCGCAGCGAGATAAGCAGGCATAAAAAGAGACTCAGCCAAGACAGCTTGCCTATAATCCATGAATGCTTGAAATTGTCAGCAGAGGTAAACGGCAAAGTAATCCATGATTTTTGCAACAACCGATCAAGACCCCAGGCAGCCAGTCCCAAAATCAAGGGAACGGCAAGCCCAACAATCAGGCTAGGATTACGAAAGCCGGCTACAAACTCTGGAAACACCTTGCCAATTTGATTAAAAATAATCGCACTGCCAGCCAACAAAATAAGCACAATGCTCACCATAAAAAATGTGAGCAGGCGTCGTTCTTTTGGTTTGGCAAAACGGAGTGGCAAAATGGCTAATAAAACAGGTACCCATCCAATAAAGTTGACGTACAAATATGGGTATGGCAATTTGCCAAGCTGTTCGCTAAAAAAGAAGGAGGTATCACGTACCACAAAATTAAGTGGCATATATTCAAGCGGTTGCACCGATGTTATGACCCAATCAAGGCCTTTTCCAAATTCTGGCCAGTAGTGAAAAAATGGCACCAAAAATGGGGCAGCCAACAACAAGGCTAATACGCCTGCCAAAACAAATTCCCGCCAAACATGTTTGATTCGCAGTTGATCATCAATTAACAAAATGCCAAAAGCCGGAATCACGCTGAGCAGCAGTCCGATTTGCATATACGCCTGCCCAGAAACAATCGCCAAAGCCAATGTCAATGCCAACGACACCACATGTCGCCGCTTACCGGATGCAGCTAATTGGATACCAGGGGCAATGACCAAACTGCACGCAGCTGTGGAGATGATGATACCTACAACCCCAATGTCCATGCGACCAGCCAGATGCCCACCAGCAGCAGCCATGCCAGCCGCCCACAAACGCGCCACCCAGCCTAGCTGCATCACTTTAGCCAACCACCATTGCGCAATGCCTGCCATTGCCAAGCTAAAAATAATAATCAGTTTTGCGCCGGTAATGCCGCCCCAAAGCAGCGTGGCAACAATCACGAGTGGATGCAAAACGGCCGCATGCAGCTCTACAAAAGCAGGCGCCCCTCCGTTGTAAAGCCCATTCCATAAAACACAGTTGCCGCAATCGGTGAGCTGTGTCCAAATGTAATGGGGATGAATAGACATGCCAAATTCACGGCCGTTTGGCCACATTGTCGGTGATGGAAACAGATAATCACGACCCAACCAAAACGCCCACAGCACAATTAAGGTGACTTCAACAATGGTCTGCCAGGGCACCCGTCTTTCAGAATCGCGCTCTAGCAGCCAATGAGTCATTCCTTTCCGCCAGCCAACCAGGTGCGACATCACAAAGCTTTGCTGGCTCACGCTCTCTTTTTGATTTTCTACGCTCGATTTTCGGGCCAAACTCCCCCCAAATAAAACTTTAATTCTGATCGGTTTGCAGATTTTGAGTAATCTGAAAAAAGTTTTCAAAGATATTATCTACAGATTTCACAGATGACACAGATTTTTTCTTCTCTAAATCTGCGAAATCTGTGTCATCTGTGGATTATTTTTCCCGAATACTTTATGCTGATTACTTCATCATTTTAATGGGGAATATACTAATTCACAACACCAATTGCTTTCATAGCGTCGTGTGTGGTCAGGTGAATGTGGTCTGGTCCGATGTGATCGACGAAGCCGATGTCAAGCAGCTTGTCCATTACTGGCCCTTTGATGGCGGCCATGTGGAAGGCGACGCCTGCATCTTTGAGCTGGTGAATGAGAGATTCGAGGGTTTCGAGGGCACTGGCGTCGATGACGTTAACGGCCGTTCCCACCAACACAAAATATTCAATCTGCACACATTCCGCCACCAGATTCAACACCGTATCCTCCAGGTACTTTGTGTTCGCAAAATAAAGATTCTCATCCATACGCATGATCACGACGTTGGGCCACGTTTGCACCGGATGGCGCAGAATATTGCGATAAATCTCGCTCTCGTTCATGCGCCCCACAATGGCAACGTGCGGTTTGCTGCTGCGCCAAATAAATAAACCAACAGCAACGCCAACTCCAACCAAAATACCTGTTTCCACACCAACCGCCAGCACAGCCAAAAAGGTGGCAATGAGTCCAAATGCATCCATTTTGCTATAGTGCCAAATGTGCTTGATAGATTTTATGTCTACTAAATTAGCCACCGCGACCATAATAATCGCAGCCAGCATTGCATTGGGCAAGAAGTAGAACAGGGGTGTGAGAAAAACGACGGTGAGAGTGACGAGAACGGCCGTTATCACCGAAGCCATCCCCGTTTTTGCGCCCGCACTAAAATTCACTACCGACCGACTAAACCCACCCGTCACCGGATAGCCACCAGTAAATGTGGCACCTAAATTCGCCACACCCAACGCAATCAGCTCTTGATTCGCATCCACCTTTTGCCGCCGCTTACTCGCCAACGACTTCCCCACCGAAATGCTTTCCATATACCCAACCATGCTAATCGCAATCGCCGTCGGCAGCAGCGCCTGCAATATTGGCATGTCGAAAGATGGCATCGTCACGTTCGGCAGCCCACCAGGCACATCTCCCACAATCTTGACATTCGCAGATGTGTGCAGCCCAAACCCCCAAACCACCACCGTCCCCAGCAGCACCACCACCAGTGGACCACTTTTAGCAATCGGAACCGCCAAACTATCTTCTATGCCCCATCGTTTCAACTGCTTTCCCAAACCAAACTTGAAATAAAGTAAAAGGCTAATCCCGACCAATCCAATCACCAATGTCAACCCATTCGACTCACCAAAATGCGCAAACGCATACAAAACAGATTCATAAAAATATTCAGTACGTGGCATTGGAATGCCGAGTAAATGTTTCAATTGGCTAAAGCCAATCAAGATCGCGGCACCTGCCGTAAACCCAACCAAAACAGGATGGCTCAAAAAATTCACCAAAAAGCCAACCTGCAGCAGCCCCATCGCCATTTGAATCACACCCACCATCAGCGCCAGTGTCAGCGCAAATTGTAAATATTCAGGGCTGCCCAACTCCGCCAATGGACTCACGCCTGCGGCCACCATTAATGACACAATTGCCACCGGTCCCACCGCCAGCGAGCGGCTGGTTCCCAAAAGACCATACAAAATAAGCGGCAAAATGCTGGCATACAGCCCAACTTCAGGCGGCAGCCCTGCCAGCAGTGCATACGCCATCCCTTGCGGCACCAACATAATCGCTACAATCACACCAGCTAATAAATCACCTACAAAATCATCCCGCCGATAATTCGGTAGCCAACTAGAAATTGGAACATATTGAGAAAATCCAGCTCGAAATTTTGCCGACATTCAAACTCCAATGTAAATCGAATTGCTAATTCGATAGGCGATTTACCAAATCGCACTACGGTTTTCATGGGTGGTGGTGTGCGACTTTCAAGAATTACCCTTTTCACTCAAAAACGAGAGATAAAGCGAGAAAACCTCTCGACCTTTACCTCTCGCTCTATTTTCTTAATATTTTGACTGAAATGCGAATAAATTATTGATGTGGCAGTCCGGCACGTCGCCAGCCAAACATGCCACCACTCAAATTAATCACATCCGTAAATCCCTGGCTGGCTAATATTTCGCATGCTGTATAACTACGATTGCCAGAACGGCACACGCAAACAATGGTTTTATCTTTGGGAATTTCATGTACGCGAGAGGTAAGCACAGACAGTGGAATCAAGCGTGATCCAGTGATGCGTCCATCAAATTCATATTCACCCGGTGTACGCACATCAACCATGATGATTGATTCGTTTGCATCTAGCTTTTGTTTCAGTTCGGCGGCGTTGATTTGTT
>QQUD01000408.1 GCA_008501785.1 Chloroflexota bacterium | reverse complement strand
CAGCACCATTAAGATGCTGCCGTTCCTTTTGGGAAGGACTCTTCAGGCAAGCTTCTAATGTTTCATGTAATAGGGAAGCTTTGATTGGTTTTGTAAGGCGAGCAGTAAACCATGCCTTTTGCTGTTCCTCTGGCTGTTTCCCTAAAGGTGCAAGCAGAATAAGTGGCATGGCATTCAATTTGGAGATGGCTTTTATTTTTTTGGCTAACAAAAGACCATCCATACCTGACATTTCCCAATTGATCAGGGCCAGGTCAAAACGACCGTTTTCCCTCAACATTTCTAAAGCGATTTCCCCATTGTCAACACTTTCGTTCTCCATCCCCCAATATTGACAAGTTTTTGTAAGGAATTCGCGATGAGTGGCATTGTCATCAACAATCAATAGTCGTTTTTTCAATAGAACGGGTTGTTTATTGGACTGAAAACCTGCAACAGTTTCCTTTACACTTTGTAAATTAACAGTAAACGCAAAAATAGACCCTTCTGTGCTTGTGTTTTTTAACCAGATGTGACCACCCATGAGATTGACAATTTGTTTACTAATAGCCAACCCTAGTCCAGACCCACCAAAGCGGCGAGACATCGTATTGTCTGCTTGTACAAAAGGTTGAAAAAGATGTTTTGCCGCATCTTGAGAAATACCGATGCCTGTGTCCTGAACAGTGAATTTTAATAAAGAACCGTCATTGGATTTGTCATCTTCCTCAACTGTCAGCACAACTTCACCATATTCCGTATATTTTATTGCATTACTGATCAAATTCACTAAAATCTGACGCAGCCGGGTCATATCTCCAATAACGAGGCTTGATATGTTTGGTTCAATAGAAACAATGAGTTCTATCTCTTTTTGGGCAGCCAAATGTGCCAGGAAATCAGTGGCATCTTCAATACATTGCCGCAAGTTGAAGCGCGAATTGTCTAAAACCAGATTGTTATTTTCTATTTTGGAATAGTCGAGAATATCATCAATGATATTTAACAAGCTCGTACTGCTTTTGCGCATCACATGCAAAAACTCTTGCTGCTCATTTGTCATAGATGTATCGGCCAGTACGCTTCCCATGCCGATAATTCCATTGAGGGGCGTACGGATTTCGTGACTCATATTTGCCAGAAAATTTGTTTTAGCAATGGTAGCGGCTTCAGCTACATTTTTTGCTTTATATAAATCTTGATTGCTTTTTTCCAGGCTTTGTGCTGAAAACCAGGAGACAAAGGCAACGGCAAAAAATGTGACAATGCCAATAAAGTTGACAGGAAATGATTGATTGAGTGCCACAATTGTTAGCAATGTGCTGACACTTCCAGCCATTAGAAAACTGGTAAAGGGAGGCAAAATGACGCCAGCCATGAGGATTGGTATCGACATGACGATCATGTTTTGCCCCCAGGCACTTTGGTATGGCGTGTCGGCATAAAAGCAAACGGCCGTTAACAACACAAGAAAAATGATAGATGCTGCAGTCGGCGAGTGTTTTTTGTTAATAGAATAAATGATCACCATGCTGACTAGGAGCATCAATGCAGGATAATAGGTCAATAACGCTTCCTGGAAAGTATACCCTCCTGCTATTTGCACTATCAAAACAATCAAACCAGTTGCCACAGACAAAAATGCCACACATGCAACTAAAACATTTAAGTTGCGGGCACGTCGGTGCATATGTGGGTCCGAGATTGGTACATAGAGAAAGCGGTTCAAATAGTGGATCATATTTGTAATCAAAACATTCTTAACCGAGCTACATTAGTAAAACCCACCTTAAATGATAAAGAATTCAAGGAAAGAAACAAAGATTACTTTTGTAATTAACCAAATGTAAGGGTTTGTGGTGCTGGCATGAACATGAAATGGTTTTCACCCTATTATACCTGTTCATGTCAATGGATTATGCTTGTCTTTGGTTATGTGAATGTTAAAAAAACCAAAAGAATTTGCATTAATAATGGAGAATCTGCCAATCATTATCTTCAACATTAGCGCAAAAATAGGAAATAATTCCTATTAATGTCTTACTGAAATATACTGTAACAGTTTCCGACAGAATTGATTTCTATATTTGCCAAATAACCTTGATAACATTTCAAATTCAATTGTTGTGATACGCTTGGTATCAGTTCACAATGAATATTTGGTGGACTTGTTCCTCAACAAAAACGGGGCGCTGAAAATCCAGATAAACGCTGAATACGTGGAATAGTTTGATTTTTCCGTGTTTATGTGCGCCCTATTAATTGAATTTGGTTATTCAAGAACTACTTTGGGAAAAAGGTAGGAAGACTGAGAGAGGAGTCTGAATCGTATGAACAAGAGGAGAAATTTTAGAATATTTTATTTCGTTGCCGCTTTTAATCTTACCCTTTTTATGTTGTTAGGAGAAACGACGAACCCTCAGTTTGAAACGACTCCTTATATTGTACAGGGGAGTCGTGTGGAAACGGCCGTTTCCGCCATCGAAAACACAGGCGGTCGTGTGACACACGAGCTAAGTGTCATCAATGCGGCAGGTGCCCAATTAACACCAAACCAATTCAATCAGCTAAACAATAATCCCTCGATTCGCCTTTACCAAGATCGTCAAGTCGAAGTTTCCAACATTAATAGCGAAACGGTTCGTGATGAATTTAATACCCTTGCCTTCAATAATAATGATGGCAGCACAAACTGGGCTGGTGACTGGAACGAAATAGGCGAACAAGATGGCCCGACAACTGGCGTCATTCAAGTTGCCAATCACTCATATAAAGACAACCAGTGCGTCCAAGGTGATTGCTTGCGGATTGGTGGATATACAGGCGGCTCATTTGGGGTATCACGAGCAGCCAATTTGCAAGGAGTCACGTCTGCGACACTCGACTTTCATTGGCGACGCGATGAAGATCAAGGATATCATGCTAGAAAAAATATAACCGTAGAAATTTCGCGTGATGGTGGTATCAATTGGGACCTGCTCTATACCGCCTATAGAGGAAAAGGACATGAAGCGCATAAACATGTTACTGTTGACATCACCTCCTATGCAACAGCTAATACTGTCATTCGATTTTCAACTGGGTCTAATCGTTGGCAAAGCGGTTTTGCCTACTTTGATAATATTCAGATTTCATTTGTTTCTGATACAGCTTCTCCACCCAATTCAGATCCAGCCAATGACAACGGGCTGACTGTAGAAATTACAGAAGATTTATTTCCATTTCGCTCATATGCCAACAATTCCAATAAAGGACATTGGGTTGGTAAATGGGTAGAAGTTGGTGAAAATAATGGTCCATTCTTTGGCTCAGTAGAAGTAGAAAACAATTCTTTTGGTGGCCCCCAATGTGTTGATGGGTATTGTTTGCGTATAGGGGGATATCAAAGCGGTCAATTCGGAGCAAAAAGAACCATTGATCTAAGCAAAACTAGTTTGGCAAATATGAGTTTTAGCTGGCGACGCGATGGAGACCAGGGCTATAATGCCGATCAATCAGCTAAAGTGCAGATTTCAGCAGACGAGGGCAATAGCTGGCATACGCTATTAGTGATTGAACCCGGTGGTCCCGATGACGCACAACAAAATGCCTGGTTCGACATTACAAATTATGCAACGTCGGCAACGCAGATCCGTTTTGTGACGGGCGATGTACAGTGGCAAAGTGGTTTTATCTTTTTTGATAATATTGTGATTGAGCAGACCGTCGGTGGCATTCCAAATGCCAGCTTCCCGGAACTGATTGGGGCTACCAACCTGCATGATATGGATGTAACGGGTGCTGGTGTGACGGTTGCCGTGATTGACACGGGCGTTTGGTCTCATTCCGGGCTGAATCGTGCCGATACGAGTCAACATCGTGTGTTAGCGCAATTCGATGCTATTACAGGACAGCTAGTTGGGAAAATGGGCAGCCCATTAGACACAGATACCAATGGTCACGGTACGCATGTGAGCAGTGTGGCAATTAACAGTCAGCAAGATACCGATGCAGGGGTTCGCAATGGCATTGCACCTGGTGCCAGTCTGGTATCTGTGCGAGCATTTAACAGCGATGGGGCTGGCAGTTACATGGACATCATTCGTGGGATTGACTGGGTGGTTAGCAACAAAGATGCTCACAACATCCGCGTGATGAACCTTTCATTTAGCGCCGTACCTCAATCAAATTATTGGGTCGATCCTTTGAATCAGGCGGTGATGAGAGCATGGCAGGCGGGTATCGTGGTCGTCGCCGCTGCTGGCAACACTGGTCCTGATCCGATGAGCATCGGTGTACCGGGCAACGTGCCTTACATCATTACTGTCGGCGCAATGTCTGACAATTACACGCCAGCAGATGGCCTAGACGACATTTTAGCTTCATTCTCGGCGACTGGGCCGACGGTTGAAGGGTTTGTGAAGCCTGATGTCTTAGCCCCAGGCGGACATATGCTCGGTTTGATGGCGACAACGGCGAATGTCGCTCAAGATCACCCGGAATATCATCAAGGGAATGGCTATTTTTCAATGTCAGGTACTTCGCAGGCAACGGCCGTTACCAGTGGCATTGCCACCCTGATGATACAGGCCAACCCCACACTCACCCCGGATGATGTCAAATGTCGCCTGATGGCTTCCGCGCGGCCAGCTATTGACGAAGATGGCTCGTTAGCCTACAGCATATTCCAACAAGGTGCTGGGCTGGTGAATGCCTACGATGCCGTCTACAATTCGGCATCTGGTTGTGTTAACCGCGGTCTTGATATTGCCAAAGATTTAGCAGGCACTGAACATTATGGTGGCTCAGCCAACTACGATCCAGGCAAAGAAGAATATTACATCATTGGCCTAGACGGGTATGCCTGGAGCGATGGGTTTGCCTGGAGCGATGGGTTTGCCTGGTCTGATGGCTATGCCTGGAGCGATGGGTTTGCGTAGAGCGATGGGTATGCCTGGAGTGATGG
>QQUD01001108.1 GCA_008501785.1 Chloroflexota bacterium | reverse complement strand
CCTCAAGCTGACAACGGAATGGCCTGACAAACCATTTACAGAACCGATCAATCCGCATCGCGTTTGCTTTCAGGTGACGCCGTCTTGGATTTTTCACCGTTATGCATTGCACCCCTTCCGCCACTATCACTTTGGGGTGTGGGAAACGGCCGTTTCCGTGCGTGGCATCGTCGTCTTTCGGCCATTTCGACGAGGTCCGATTGCTGGCGTTTCACTGCTCACCGCCTACAGCGATGATCTAGCCGAACTGCTAACTCGTTTTTGTACCACGCTGCGTAAAAATGGCATCCGTTTTGTACATCTTCTCACCACACCAGAGGCAAATCTACAAACGATGCTGCAAGAAACGAACTTTTGTGTCCCGCTGCCTGTTACCCGAACCCCCTACTTCCTCACATTCAAACCACTTATTGACAACCTCCCCCCAATCTTATTTGACATCAAAAATTGGGAATGCAATGGGGGAGACATCCTTTAGCATCAGGAACCAAAAAGTTGGTGGAAACGTCTATCATCATTGAAGCAATTTAAAAAATATGGAGAAAATGATGAAAACACAACAAGTTTTACAACAATTGGCCATGATCTTAATACTTTTGGGGCTAGTGGCTTGCCAAACGGCCGTTTCAACCTTATCTGAAGGTGAACAAACGGCCGTTTACACCGCCGCCATTCGCCAGGTCGTCACCGTAGACGACACCTTCGGCGGCATGCTCAACCCACCCATCATCTACATTCTCATTCAAACCGACGACAGCATTGGCGATCCAGAAATCAAACAACTGCCTTCAATGAAACTATCAACACAACAACAAAACGATATTTCAACCGCATTGGGCGATTTAGACGCACAAGTGACATGGATAAACAGCTTTGATGATGTCAACATCGACGAAACCAGCGGTGCACTCGTGGATGAAGGCGTCGTGGTCACCATCGGCAATATCCAATTACATAACAACGGTTCAGCACAAATCTCAGCCAGCATTTACATCGCCGGGTTAGCCGCAGGCGGTCAAACCTACATTTTGGAACAGGTCGATGGGCAATGGACAGTAACCGGCAATACCGGCGTACAGTGGATTAGCTAATTTTTTTGCACAAGTTTGATCCAATCAATTTAACGTTTAACAAAACAGAAGCCGAGGCCTGGCAGGTCTCTCTGCGGTGGCAAGCTGGAGTAGAGGGCCTCCCCAGGTCCCGGCTTTTAAGAACACATTACCCAAAATCATTTTCCATTTTTCAATGAGATTAGGTGAATCTAACGAAAGCTGTTCAAACGCGCAAACATATCTTCCCCATCAAGTGAGCGGATCACATGCCCTTCGTCATCAGCAACTACAAATGTGACCATGCCGCCCAATTCTTCCAAAGTCTGCGCCGTGCGTTCCATTTGTTCAAACCAGGCAGGATCTTCTTTTTCACCGACAAACAGCGCAACAGGAATATCCGTCAAGCTATCCAATTTCGAAAATTCATCTTCGGTGCGTGGAAACCCAGGAATCGCAATCAGCGAATGAAATCGCTCAGGGTGGTTAAGCGCAATGCGAAAAACGCTTAACCCTCCATTGCTGATGCCAGCCGTGTGGAATTTACCGCCTTCTGGTGGGTAGGTTGCTGCAACGCGATCTAAAAATTCGGGAATTAACGTCTCAGCCCCTTCAAAAAAGAGCGGTCTCCCAGGTGCCGCCGGACTCACCACCACCCAATCATCTATCCGCACAGCTTCACCCCAATACAAATCTAATCCAGCTTGCACCATTCTGCGCGTTTGCGGTCCGGGCGGCATCGCCAACAGTACCGGATATTCATTCCCTTGCACAAAGTTTTGTGGCAATGCAATTGCATAATCAATGGTCGTTTCCCCAATTGTCATTTTATGGAAGCTAACTTTACCTGCTTCACCAACAGGAACAGGCTCAAAAGTGGGAACGGGAACGGCCGTTTCCCCCACAGTCGGCTCAGGTAATGGCGTAGGTGGCTGCGTCGGAACGGCCGTATCCGCAGGTGCAACCGCTTCCGGCTCAGGTGTGGGAACGGCCGTTTCCCCCTCACCTTCCTCCCCACAAGCCACCAAACCCAACACCAATAAAGTCATACCCATGATCAAACACCTCAATTTCATAAAAATCTCCCAGTCTCCAAATCTCGAATCTCTTCCCTCATAATACAAACACCCGTCTGTGACGCAACTTCCAAAATGGTTCCAGAAAAAATTTAGCCTATACTTACTGGCATGAAAATATACCTTGTACGACATGGACAATCACGCTGGCAAATCACCAAAGGTGAAGGAGATTGGAACAGCCCACTCTCACCACTGGGGCAAAACCAGGCACAACATTTAGCAAATTGGTTGACTGCTCACACCGCACTCGACAATGGTTCGCGCCTGGAAATTGGTAGTTTGCAGGTAAGTCCCTTAACACGGGCACAACAAACGGCCGCTCCTATCAGCCAATCCCTCAATCTACCAATCACCACAGACGAATATCTACGCGAAACTGACTTTTGGATAGCTGAACACTTGCCCAGCGCAGAATCTCCTTACCAACCAATTCAATCTTTTACCGCAACCGGTAAATATGCTAATTTTAAACAACAAGCCCAACAAGGCCTCAACAACCTGGTTGAAGCAGCCGAAACAACTGGCAAACCAGTGATGGCCGTGGCGCACGGCGGACTTATCTCAACGGTACTGCGCTTGGCTACCAGCAGTGACAGCGTTTCGTTTTGGATTTACAACACGGCCGTTAACCTAATTGAGTGGAAACGCGGACGCTGGCATCTCGTTTACCTCAATATGTGGGACCACTTGCCGCCCGTCATGCGAACTTTCTGAGAAACCATTATGCAAATCGTTTTTCCAATTATCCTCATCTGCGCCCTAACCATTTCTGCCAATCTTGTTACCAAACTTGAGAAGACCCACCAACAGCTTTTTTATTGGCTGCTGCGCAGTTTTAACGTACCCCTCTTTTTGTACGGACTGTTTTTTGTGGTGAGTTCGCCAGACCAAATCGCCAATTTTCAAACACAAGCTGGTACGTCACTGGAAAATCCATCCGCTTACGGCATCATTTTTGAGCTGATGGCAATATGGGGCGTGTTAGTAACCTTGCGATCATTGCGACTCTCATTATCAAAGGTCATGCCGATTGACCCAGATTCACCTGTTCACATGCTGGCTCTTTTTTTCACCGGTTTATTAGTTGGCAATGTCGCCACCATTATGACACAAGGCGGCGCGGAAGCGTTGGTAGAAACGGCCGTTTCTGACTCGCTCATCGAAGTCATCTGGCCGCAGCTGCTTTTTATCGCACTGGCAATCATCGGCGTTGGCTGGCAAATTCGCCGAAATTGGCAAGAAATATTGGAACGACTGGGCCTAGAACGCCCCACTGCTGCCCACCTGAGGATAGGCATCCGCTGGATTATTATATTGGTTGTTTTGCAATGGACCGTCGGCGCTCTTTGGGAGCTGTTTGATCCCGTACAAGCCGAACAGCTTGGCGGCATCAACGAACTGCTTTTTGCTGACATTGATACGGTTGTTGACTGGCTAATTTTGGCGCTGGCGGCAGGGATTGGGGAAGAATTGTTGTTTCGAGGGGCACTGCAACCGGTGTTTGGCTTGCCGGTAACGGCCGTTCTCTTCACCCTCGGTCACGTTCAATACGGATTTACCCCCATCACCCTGCTGATTCTATTCATCGGCATCATCCTCGGCATCATCCGCAACCGCACCAACACCACAACCGCAATCATTGTGCATACGGGTTACAACTTTGCATTAGGTTTGCTATCGCTGTTGGCAACATAAATTAGTGAACGGCAATCGGTAATCAGTGAACGGTGAGCACTAATCGGTAGGAACAACCGTTCACTATTCCCCATTCCCCACCTGCTCCACATGATGACACGCCACCAAATGCTCTGGCTCTCCTGCAGCGGCCCAGTTGTTAAATTCAGGATGCACGCGCCGACAAACGGCCGTTGCATACGCACAGCGTGGATGAAAGCGGCAGCCAACAGGTGGGTTCGCCGGATTGGGCACATCCCCTTCTAGCAAAATTTGTTTGCGATTGGCTTCTTGCACCGGGTCGGGAATGGGGATAGATGAGAGTAGGCCTTGAGTGTAGGGATGTAACGGCCGTTCATACACCTCATCTCGCTCCCCAATCTCCACAATCCGTCCCAAATACATCACCGCCACCCGGTCACTAATATACCGCACCATCGCCAAGTCGTGCGCAATAAACAGGTAAGTCAACCCCAACTCCTGCTTCAAATCATCTAGCAAATTAACCACCTGCGCCTGAATCGACACATCCAATGCCGAAATTGGCTCATCCGCCACAATAAAAGCTGGTTCAGGAGCCAACGCCCGCGCAATGCCAATCCGCTGCCGCTGTCCACCCGAAAATTCATGCGGATACCGGTAAGCATGATAAGGATTTAAACCAACAAGCTCTAGCAAATCCTGAACCCGCTTTTTACGCGTCTGCTTATCTCCCCATCTATGAATCCGCAGCGGCTCTTCAATAATTTCCGCCACCGTCATTCGCGGGTTCAACGATGCATATGGGTCCTGAAAAATCATTTGCATTTGGCTGCGCGTCTGCTGCAATTCCGAATCGTCTAATTCAGTTAAAACCTGATCATCCATCACCACGCGCCCTGCTGTTGGTTCCAGCAGTTGTAAAATCAGGCGTCCCGTCGTCGATTTGCCACAACCACTTTCACCAACAAGCCCCAATGTCTCACCACGTCTGATGTCCAAACTCACCCCATCAACAGCCTGCACAGCCCCCGTTTGTCGCCGCAAAAAACCACGCCGCACCGGAAAATATTTCTTTAAATCTTGAACTTGAATGAGTGTGTCTGATGCCGGTTGTGTCATTTTATTCCACTCCCCGCCTTTTTAGGCGCACTCCCCGCCTTTTTAGGCGCACTCCCCGCCTTTTTAGGCGCACTCCCCGCCTTTTTAGGCGCACTCCCCGCCTTTTTAGGCTGAAATCGGTGATCGTCAACCGTGTTGTTTCTCTGTTGGTCAGCCTGCACATCAGACCAGCGCCAACAAGCCACCGCATGAGCCGGATCAATCAATTGCAATCGAGGCACATCCGTTCGACACTTGTCCACCGCATATCGACAGCGCGGTGCAAACGGGCAGCTCTTTGCATCTTCCAACAAATCAGGTGGAGTGCCCTCAATAGGAATCAGCCGCCGCTTTTCTCGTGCATCCACTTTGGGTAGCGAATCCAGCAGCCCAATTGTGTAAGGGTGTGAGCTTTTTTGGTACAGATCTGTCACAGCCGCAATTTCCACAATGTGCCCAGCATACATCACCGCCACCTTGTCAACCAAACCAGCCACCACACCCAAATCATGCGTAATCCAAATAACCGACATTTGAAATTTGGACTTCAACTGCTTCACCAAATTAATAATTTGCGCCTGGATCGTTACATCCAATGCCGTTGTGGGTTCATCCGCAATCAGCAAAGATGGATTACAAGCCAACGCCATTGCAATCATCACCCGCTGCCGCTGCCCCCCAGAAAATTGCTGCGGATAATCCGAAATCCGGTCAGCCGCATCTGGAATGCCAACCAAAGTCAACAGTTCCACAGCTCTTTCTTTGGCCTCAACCTGATTCATTTTCAAATGCAATTTGAGGCCTTCTGTGATTTGCCGCCCCACGGGAAGCACCGGGTTTAATGAGGTCATCGGGTCTTGAAAAATCATTGCAATTTCACGCCCACGCACATGGCGCATTTCACGCTCACTTAGCTGCAACAAGTCTCGATCTTCAAACAAAACCTCACCCTCTTCCACCTTTCCAGGAGGAGATGGCACCAAACCCATAATCGACAGCGCTGTCACCGACTTGCCACAGCCACTCTCGCCCACAATCGCCAGCGACTCCCCTTTCTTGACGGCAAAAGAAACCCGGTTCACAGCATGAACAATGCCATCTTCCGTATAAAATCGAGTGACTAGATTTTTCACTTTGAGCAGTAATGTCATATTTTCCCTATTATTAGTGCGTTGCCCCTTCTTAGGTGCATTGCACTTGGTTTGGAGCAGGTGCAACGCACTTTAAGAAAGTGCAATGCACCATTCACGCCGGTGCGCTCACGTTCTCTGGTTCAGCCGGTTTTGGCAAGGTTATTCGACGACGCCTACGCAGCCAGGAGTGACGTGGCCGCGTGATGTCCATCATGCGCCGTAAACCTTCGCCTAACATGTTGAAGGCAAATATTTGCAAAAACACCGTGAGGCCAACAATAGCCAATTCCCACGGTGTACGTATCATTTTTGACCAAAAGTCAGACAGCATTTGCGATAGCTCAGGCACACTGGCGGTCAAACCAACAGCAATCGTACCCGGGGTGTTTGGGTCAGCCACACGCTGCACAAAGGCATCCCCAATAAACATGCCTAGAAACCCTAATTCAGCCAGTACAAGCAGAATTGCACCTAACTCAAAGGCTATCAGTGCTGGCAATGCAGGCCACAGTTGGGGCAGAATATAGTGTCGCAAAATGCCAAGTGGTTTCACACCAACGGCTTTTGCCCCTTCGATAAATGGGGCTTGCATGATGGTTTGGGTGCGATTTTTGACGAAAACGGCCGTATTCGCCCACCCCGTCAACGACAACGCAATCACAAAATTGATCAAGTTCCTTTGCCCCATAAACGACAATGCCGCCAACGCAAACAACAATATCGGTACAGCTAACGAAGCACCAATCATCGTCTCCACAATTCGTTCTAACAGTCCCCGATACCAACCAGAAACCAATCCCAGCAACACACCCAGCCCCAGTCGCACAACGGCAATCACCAAACACAAAAAGAGTGTAGGGCGTACCGCATTCAGCAGGCGACTGTACAGGTCCCGCCCCACATTGTCAGTACCCAACACAAACTGCGGCAGCTCAAGAGGTGGCACGGGCATTGAAGCCGGAATATAAACTTCATCACCAATAAAAATCGCATCATTAAAAACAACCATCGGGTCCAACGGGGCCAGCGACTTGCCAAAAAATGCAATAAATAAAAAGCCCACAGAGAGAATCAAACCGATGGCTAATGGATAATTTCGATTTCGCATGAATAGTTGCTCCAACCAAAATCAAATATTTAACGGGAGTGGAGGCTTTAGCCGGAACCGCTCCGGCTAAAGCCTCCACTCCCATACGAAAACTAAGAATGATTACCAGTCTGCACCAGTCGCGGATCAAGCCGATAGGCAAGGACATTTGCTACTAAATCAGCCAAAAGCAAAAGCGCCCCCAAAATCACAGCAATCGATGCCAATAAATACGGATTGCCAAAATAGACACTCGGCGGCCGAGCATCTAATCGCAGTCCAATCGTGAACAAGAAAATGCGGCCAATCCCCGGCCAGATAAAAATCGCTTCCACAATGACTAATGCACCCACCATCAGCCGCAGCGATTCGCCAATCGTCAACAAAACCGGAGCAATCATATTGGGCAAGGCATGGCTCCAAAGCAAGCGTATCCAGCTTAATCCTTTGCTGCGAGCCACACGCACATAATCTTGTTGCAGCTCATTCTCCATTAAATTTGCAGTCACTTTGGCAATATACATCATCGGCTGTAATGCCAAGATCAGCACCGGTAAAACCAAATGTTCGTCAACACCGTAGCCACTAATTGGCAGCAATGTGCGTGGCCGCCCCGCATACAAAGTCTGGTAAATCATGAAGGAAAGCATCAGACCGCCAAATAAAAACCCCGGCATTGATGATCCTGCCGACAAGATAACCAACGATTGGGGTGACATGCGTTTTGTACGCGGTGAAATGGATAGCAATCCCAACAGTAGGCCAAAGATGATCGCGACAGCAAGGGCAATGCCAACCAACATCATGCTGTTTTTGACAGGATCAGCAATAATTTCGATCACGGTTTGGTTGCCAACTTGCCCAAGATTGCCAGCTAACAACCCACGTACATATTCTGTATAGGACGCCGTTGAGGTTTCCACTGTACCCCCCGTAGGCGAAAAGAATAAACGAGGATGCACCAGTGCGTATAAAAACCCTATCGCATTCAGCAATGGCAAAAACAGCAGCATAAGCAATATTTTTCGCAGCAGCAGTCGAAACATTTGTTCAATCCTTTGTTATCAGTTCAAATCCATCTAATATCCAACTGGCATCGTCATAGCTAATGTAGGTGGGAAACCCATAGGTTTTGTTAAAATTGACTTCTGGATGTAAATCAGTAAATTTAACAACTTGTCGCGCCACTTCAAACATGTTTACGATCACCAAATCTTGTGGATCAACATCTCGTTTCATACAGGTTCGTTCTGGGTAACACGTGTGAATGGCTTCTAAAACGTTCCCATTTTCCACAGTGATATTGATGATTTGTGTGTTCCAATTTGGCCTGAGGTGGCGTACCTCAATGCGATAGTTTTGGATATTTTGTGAACGCCACATGGTTTCGGCTGATTCTATTTCGGCTTGGAGGGATTGCAAATCGACAGGGGGTTCTGCGCTAGCTGCGATGGCAGTTGTGAGGGCATCAGCAGTGGCATTTATGGGCGTAACGGCCGTTTCCGACCCAAAATCATCAGCCTGACAGCCAAGCAAAACGGCCGTTAACATCACAAATCCAAACTTGATTATGCCAAACCAACGTACCATGAATCGTTCCTCTTCCCTGTAGAACACACATTAATAGAATTTCATTTCAATTCCCACCCCATTATACTTCTCAATAAATTAGACGCATGGTTATCCTTTTTTTTGATTGTTAGACGACACCTAAAATCTTCCCGGAAGCTCTTAACAAAATGCGCAGGCAAAAGGGTCTACTCAGCTTCAGGGAAGATAAACGTGTAAGGAGTATTGCAACGATTTGTGGGGACAAAATATCTGCCGCACCCGCCGAGGGCTGAAGCCCCTGGCTACGAGGTGGAAGGCCCTCTGGGCCTGACTGATTCTTAGCCCTGAAAGGGCTTTCATCTCGTAGATGGGGCGTTCACGCCTCATCGAAGGTGGCAAATTATCGTCTGTTCATTTGTCCCCACGATTTCTTGCTATACTCACGTGTAAGATTGCTCTTGCCGCGACAAAGGCCATTTGCTATAATGCCCGCCTAGTGTTGCACACAAGCAACCCCTTACGTTTAAAGATTACATGCAATACTTTCCGGGGCATGGCGCAGCTTGGTAGCGCGCTTCAATGGGGTTGAAGAGGTCGTGGGTTCGAATCCCGCTGCCCCGACCAGAAACAAAAACGCCGTGTGCTACACGGCGTTTTTTTATTTAATTTGCCATTTATCCAAGATTGGACCAATTTTAGAAATTGGCCCAATCTTAATTAAAAAAGAGGAGCAACATCACCATGAATAATGGGAAAACTATGCGTGTGACAAACACAGTATTATCATTGCTGGTTTTCTTTGGTGTATTCCTTTGCTTTATATCATTGGCTGCCGAGTTATTGGGACTAGACCGGACACCGGGATTTGGTATGATTCAGATGTTTGAGCTGCTGGTTGGCATTACGTTTCTCACATTGGCAGCCTTCATCTACTTGTCAAAAACATATAAAAACGGCGTGCGTTCACTACAAGCAGACATCGGCATTCGTCTAGCGTCGACAGGAATGGTTTTTGCCTATGTCGCTGGCTTGTCTGATTTGTTAGGAATTGGCACGCACCCACACCCAGATTATGAACGGCCGTTTGTCGGGTGGCTGCAATTAATCGGCTTAGGACTCGGTATCGTTTCTATTCTAGCCGGACTACTTCTCTACTACACCAGCCGCCGCGTGCAGAAAGAATCATCCATGGGATTTATTGCAAACGGAAATGGCAGCCATGGAAAAAGCGGCAGCTCACCTCATTCGGATGATGTCAACTCATAGTTGATTCACTCGAATTCGTTCAATAAACTCGCTGAGCATAATCGCCGTCGCCCCCCACACTTTATGGCCTTCGACATCGAAAAACGGAACCGTGATTTGCTGCCCACGAAAGTCCCACGGCTCTTCTCTGCGTGTATTGGGATTAAGTAAATGCGAGAGCGATACTTCGATAATCTCGGCAACTTCATTTGTGCCTGGAGAAAATTGAGGACGGCCGTTTTCATACCAACCCACATACGGATGCACCTCAAAATCAGAGGGCGGGATATAGATTTGAGTGAGTTGGCCGATGATGGAAACGGCCGTTTCTGGAATTCCCACTTCCTCCTGCGTTTCCCGCAACGCAGTCACAGATAAAGGTTCATCCGGCTCCTGACGCCCACCTGGAAACGAAATCTGTCCTGCATGAGCATTCAAATCTTCACGACGGCGCGTCAAAACAAGATGTAATTCGTGATTCAAGCAATAAAGCAGCAGCAGCACCCCACCAACGCGCGCTTTCCCCAGGCGATTGGGGCCACGAACACTGGGCCGCATCTGCGGCATCATCAATCCGTGTGCCGCTTCAACATCAAAGCCAGACAACTGCAAAGCATTTTGAACATCTTTTAACGTAATCATTTCCTTCATAGAAGTAAGGATACCGAAACTGTGAATTCTGACAAAAAAAGAGGATGCTTGATGACATCCTCTTACACGTTTAATTTAGGTGTTAGATAAAAATGCAGGTTATGCTTTTTCTGGAAGTGCCTGGAATGTATATCCCAATCCCCTCTCAGACATAATGTAGCGTGGACGTGTTTTATCTTTTTTATCTTCAATTTTGCGGCGCAGCCGATGCATATGCACATGCAATCTATCCTCAAAAGCTGGTTCCAACGGCCACAAACGTCGTAAAATAAAATCAGTCGTGACAGTACGCCCTGCATTGCGCATTAAAATATAAAGCAACTTCGTTTCTGTAGGTGTCAAAGACACCTCTTTTCCTTCTACAATCGCCTGTCGCGCCGGAAAATCAACAGACAATCTTTCATCAACTCGTGTTGTTGGTTCCAGTGTGTATGCAAAATCACCAATGCGGCGCAAAACACGGTTCACACGAGCAATCAATTCACCAGGCACAAATGGCTTGATAATATAATCTTCTGCATGCTTTTCTAGCCCTTCGACGACTGTGCTTTCTTCGCCAACGGCCGTTAACATGATCACCGGCAAGTCGCTAAACTGATGAATCGTACGGCAAAATTCAAAACCGCTCATTCCTGGCGGCATATGAATATCAACGACTGCTAAATGAGGCAATCCCTGACGTTTAATCACCGTCAAAGCTTCTTCACCTGATGTGGCTGTCATTACTTGAAAATCAGCCTGCTCCAGAGCATGACGCACAATGCGTAAGTTAAAAGGGTCGTCATCTACTGCTAATATTCGTTGTTGCAAATCATCTGAATTCATGTCACCGCCACTTTAATATAAAAGGTTTATTCAATTAAATTAATATTGTTTGATGCTTTCTATTATAAAACAACAAACCTTACCAACTAAATCAAGATAGTCATTTTCATTTTCCATCCAAATGGGACTTAAGTACCATTTGGTAAAAATATGTAACCACGACGACGTTTTGAAATAAGGTATCGCGGTTGGTTTGGTTCTTCTTCGATCTTGCTGCGCAATCGATGCACATAGACACGCAATCTATCTTCATATGCATTTTCTAAAGGCCATAACCGGCGCAAGATAAAATCAGTTGAGATTAATCGCCCGGACGTTCGCATTAAAATATAAAGCAGTTTTGTTTCAGTAGGTGTCAACTGGATCGCATTTCCCGCAACATTTACCCGACAACCGGCAAATTCAACAGATAAACGATCATCGACGCGGGTCACTTTTTCCAATTTGAATGCATATTTCCCCAACCCACGTAAAATTCGGCGCACGCGCGCCACCAGTTCCCCAGCACTGACAGGTTTTGTGATGTAATCTTCAGCATATTGCTCGATTGCTTGAATGATTGTTTCGGATTCTTCAACGGCCGTTAACATGATTATCGGCAAATCGCTAAATTCCAACACTTTTTCACAAAACTCAAAGCCGTCCATACCAAACGGCATGTTAATATCGACCAAAGCCAAATGCGGCAGCCCTTCTTTTTGAATCAATGCCAATGCGTCTTCACCAGAATCGGCAGTTTTTACCTGAAACCCAGCTCTGGATAAAGTGGTCTGCACCATATGCAGCACAACCTGACTGTCATCAACGGCCAAAATATTGTATGATTGTGGAGAAAATTCTACCATTAGGTCCTACTGGTTCGTACATAGAAGACAGTAAAAATCGTTCTTCATTGTAACAGACACCCTGATAGGACTCAACCTATGTCGTGTCACATGTGTACTATTTGCATAATTTTCACATAACAAAAAGCAGTAATAGCAAATGATCATCGTTTATTTGGCAATCTGTTGGTTCTTAGGCATTTGGCTGGCATCCATTTGCAACATGCCGTTTACATTGTGGTTGATACTAGCTGGCGTCAGCTTGATAGGCACATTGCTTTTTCGCAAGCGTCGTATTGCTTTGCTTTTCGCTTGCATAGCCGTTGTTGGATTTGGCGGGTTGCGGTATGAAACGGCCGTTCCCACCATCAACCAATCCCATGCCGCCTTTTACAATGACACCGAACCAATTACCTTCACAGGCCTCGTCGTGGATGAGCCAAATGTACGTGATCGGATAACCGATTTACGGGTTGATGTTGATACCCTCATCCAGCCAGATGGCAAAGAAATGTCGATAAATGGCAAGGTATTAGTCCAAACATTCCACTATCCTGTCATCGACTATGGCACGCGCATCAAAGTAACAGGAATGCTGGAAACGCCGCCCGAAAACGAAGATTTTAGCTACAAAGATTATCTGGCTCGACAAGATATTCACAGCCTCCTATTTTTGCCTCAAATAGAGGTGCTGGCAGAAAATGAAGGTAATCCTATTTACCATACTATTTTTGCCATCAAACGACAGGCCCACGCCACAATCAATCAGCTCATTGCCGAACCACAAGCCTCTTTGCTGGCAGGCATCTTGTTGGGGAATGATAATGGCCTGCCACCAGACCTCGATCAAGCGTTTCGAGTCACCGGCATGACTCATATCATCGCCATATCAGGTTTCAACATTGCCATCATTATTATGGTGTTGATGAGCATCTCACGGCCGTTTCTGGGCGACCGCTACGCCACGCTGTTTGCCACGACCGGCATCATTCTCTACACCATTCTCGTTGGCGCAGATGCCTCAGTCGTACGGGCCTCAATCATGGGTAGCGTATTTCTATTTACCAGCCGCTGGTTGGGGCGTCCTGGTTTTTCGGTGGCAACGCTGCTGGTGGCAGGATGGGTAATGACGGTGATACGGCCGTTTCTCCTCTGGGACGTTGGTTTTCAGCTGAGCTTTGCCGCCACACTCAGCCTAATCCTGTATGCCGACCCACTAGCAAAACAAGTCCGTTTTCGCCTACGTCACTATTTCGATCACGATGCTACCGACCGTCTGATGGGGTTACTCACCGAACCAGTCATCATCACCCTTTCCGCCCAACTGTTAACCTTGCCTCTAATGATGGGACACTTTGGCCAGCTATCCCTCATCAGTCTATTGGCAAATGCACTAATTTTGCCAGCACAGCCTGGCGTCATGCTTTGGGGGGGATTAGCAACCATTGTCGGGCTGTTCAGCCCAGCAGCTGGTCAGATATTTGGTTGGATAGCCTGGCTGTTTCTCAGCTACACAATTCAACTTGTGGAGATGTTGGCGATGGTGCCGAAAGCGGCCGTTTCTGTCAACATCACCTGGACCGGCGTCATTTTCATTTATCTGACCATTGCTGCTGGAACGTGGCTAATGCGTCAGGAAAAACGCCGTCGCCAGCAAATTGCAGATCAGCTGCGACAAAATCTGACGCAACGTGTTGCCCTTGGCAGCAGCTTGATTGGCGCACTGCTGGTCATCAGTTGGGGCACGTCACAACCAGACGGCAATCTGCACATTGTGTTTTTTGATGTTGGACAAGGGGATGCAACTTTTATCCAAACGCCCAGCGGACGGCAGATATTGATTGATGGGGGCCTGTATCCCAGCATCTTAAATGAGGCACTCGGCACACAAATGCCATTTTGGGACCGCGACATTGACCTGATGATTGCCACGCACCCTGACGCCGATCACGTATCGGGACTGGTTGACGTATTTGAGCGGTATCAGGTAGACCAATTGATTACGGATGGTTCGGGAGCAGGTGAATCGGAGATTTTTGATGCATTGTTAGAAGCGGCAGCGGAAACGGCCGTTCACCACGCCCTCGCCGGAGAACGCATAGAAATCGACGACGGTGTTACGCTAGAAATCTTACATCCCTCAACCCACCACAACAACGAAAACCGCAATGAAAACTCAGTCTCAATGCGCCTACTGTTTGGCGACTTCAGTTATCTCTTCACAGGGGATGCCGAGCAGCTAGCAGAACAAACCATGCTCAAAAGCGGAGCACCACTAAACACACTCGTATACAAAGCAGGCCATCACGGTTCACGCACATCAAGCACCATGCCATTCCTACAAGCCGCTCACCCCCAAATCATCATCATTTCCGCTGGGGAAGATAACCGTTTCGGCCACCCACATCCCCAAACGCTCGAACGCGCCGTCGCCATCGGTGCCACCACCCTGCGCACCGACGAACTCGGCTCCATCGAACTCACCACCAACGGCAAAACCATGTGGTGGCAAGCATTACCTTAACAGCCAATCTCAAACATTTGCAAAACTGCATCAATCAAAGAATCCAACCTAAAATCGTTCCTAAATTCATATCAGAAGGATGATCGCAAATTGGGGTTTGACAAGCATCAAGGTCGGTTATGATCGTATTACCACTTTCCACCTCAAGTATTATTAATTCCTGTCTGTGATTTATCAAGCCAATGAATGCCACTGATGAATTGTCGAGTGACCAGGGTCCAAATGAACCATGCCCTGAAGACAAACAATAGTTCAATACATCTCCAGATGGCGACCAAAGAAAGTGCAAACCGCTCATGAGAATATTTTTTCATCATTTAGATAGATTCGTCAATCAACTTTACCCAGGGCTGACTGACAGCATTCACAAGTCGTTTATCGACTGTCCACAAATCACAATTCAATTTTGCTGCTAATGCTAGGTAAAAGCTGTCGTAAGCTGCGGCTCGCTGTAAACGGGTTGTCCAGGTAAAAGCATTTAGCATCTGTTCTTCGTCTGGGGAAAATAACTGCACATCTAGTTGAAAGGCTAACTGCAATCCAGAACGGCCGTTTTCCACACTAACCTGTCCAAAATGAGCCATTTTCGTAAAGATTGACGCAATTTCGTAAGCCCATAATGTGGGCGCACACAATTGATAACCAGCTTGCTGCCATTGGCTAAATTGATCGATATAAATTTGCTGTTTATCGTGTAGAGCAATAAGTTTAAAAGCCACGCCTGCATCAATCGTCAAATAAGTAGTCATCCCGTCCCTCTAACTCTTGGCGTGCCTCTGCCAAAATAGCATCCACATCAATTGGTTCACCACCCCGTTCAACCAGCATTTTTGCAGTAAGCATTTTGTTTGATGCTAACCACACTTCCCATTGTCTCAATTTGGATACTTCATCAGTTTTCTGAATCTTTTCATAATCATCAAGGCTCACGATTACTGCTTTCGGTTTGCCACGGGATGTGAGCACAATGCGTTCACCCCCAAAAGCAACCCGATTGAGCAATTCGGAAATTTCACGTTTGACGCGACCAATACTCACTTGAGATTCATTCATATATTCACCTTTGTGTGCAATATCATCTTTATCCTGATTTTACACGATTTAATATCAAATTGTCTAGCAATGAAAACCATCAAACTCAAAAAACTAGAACTTGCATATCTAAATAAATTTTTTATAGAAATTTGTTAGCAAAAGAAAAACCCACCTACATTTCCGTTATACTGGCACGATGCAAAATCAAACACCCACAGCACCTTCAGGTTTTGTTTACTTCAAACCACTTTATGAACAACGTTTGGAAATGCCTGAATGGATGCAGTTCTTATTGGCAAATTTAATCGCGCTGCTGCCGTTTAGCCTGGGCTTACTGCTTTTATGGGTTCCCTATCAACTTTATTTGGCTATGGGAACACCTTTCGCACTCATGCCAGATTTACAACTTGCTCCCTTCACTTCAATTGTGAGCGGCATTCTCATCTTCATTGCTTCAATGCTGCTGCATGAATGGCTGCACGGGCTGGCCCTACAAGCAATGGGCTACAAACCTGTTTATTATTTCAAGATTGGTGTTTTATTTGCTGGATTGCAAAAGGGTGATTATTTGTCCCGCGTTCACTATCTGATCATGACGTTAACGCCACTCGTGGTCATGTCTGTGACCGGGTTTGGTGTGTTGCTGCTGCTGCCGCCGGTTTACGGCCGTTTACTCCTCATCGCCCTCCTCCTCAACACCGCCGCTTCGTTAGGCGATTTGTTCGTGGCTGTTGGGGTGTATCGAGCGCCGAAAACGGCCGTTTTCACCGACGACAACGGCATTCAGGTGTTTGTACCAGCAGCCGAATAGTCTTTAGTGCTGGAGTGGAGGCTTCAGCCGGAACAGTTCTGGCTGAAGCCTCCACTCCAGCAACTTAATTCTGGATGCTCATAGTCGAGCCGGATCGCTGCCCAACTGTTGACGGTTCAACAATCGCCTAACGACACCCACTCGCAGCACACCATTCACCACCATCACCCCAAACAGAATCAGGCCGCAGCCCACATAGCTGTGCCAGGTAAGCTGCTCATTCAGCACAACCAGACCCAACACAACACCTACGATGGGAATCAGGTAGGTTGTCATCGAAACGTAGCTGGCATCGGCGACAGCAATAAGCCGGTAATAGACCACAAAGGCAACGGCCGTTCCCAGCACAGCCAGCGCCAGGAGAGACCACAATGATTGGGCTGAAGGTGGTGGGAGGAGAAACGGCCGTTCCACCAGCAGCGACAGTGGCAGCACATAAACCGTTGCCATGATCATCTGCCCCGTTGGCGCAACCAATGGTGGCAAATCACTCAAATATTTACGAGAATACACAATTGCCACACCATACAGCGCTGCCGCCAGAGCAACACCCAATACGCCCAACGTCGTCAGTTGCACCCCATCCGTAAAGGAAGGCAGCATTAATAAAATCAGCCCACCAAAGCCAATTAACGTGCCAGTTAGTTTCGCAGGGGTCAACTTATCATCCACTGTAAAAAAGTGAGCTAATACAATCGTAAACAATGGCGTTGTGCCATTTAAAATCGAAGCAATGGCGCTGTCAATATATTGCTCACTCCAGCTAAACAACATAAATGGAATGGCATTATGCACCATTGCAATAATCGCCAAATGTCGCCAAACAGCCCATTCCCTAGGCAAACGTCCACCTTGTGCATACAAATAAATCAGCAACAACACCGCCGCAATACCAACCCGTCCGGCTACCAGCGTAATCGGTGGAATCGTCTCAACTGCGACTTTAATAAATAAAAATGAGGGTCCCCACAAGCCAGCCAGCAACACCAGCATCAAAAAGTGCTTTATTTTCATCGTTATTTCCTTTCTCGTAATCGTGATCGTCGTTCGTGATCGTGATCGATCTTGAAATCGATTACGATTACGAAAACGATCACGATCACACTCGCCATCTTCCCGGAAGCTTTGATTCAATTCGCTTGAGCAACAATATTTCTCAGCTTCCGGGAAGATTTATGCAAACATCAAGTTAATGAAATTTTTGTGTCTTCTTTTATGGTGGATAGGACAATACTGCTTGTTGAACGCACAATCGGCGCATAAGAGCGGATTCGTTCCAGCAGCAATTCTAAATCTTGTGGTGACGCGGCTCGCACTTTCAGCACATAACAATCCTCACCGGCAACTGTATGGCATTCAAGCACATCCGGTTCTTTCAGGCAGTTTTCAGTGAACTGCCTTTTACACGCAATATAATCATCGTCAGGTCCGGTTCCGATAATTAGCCGCACAAAGGCCATGATTGTTTTACCAACGGCCGTTCCGTCCACAATCGCCACATACCGCTGAATCACGCCTTTCTTTTCCAGCTTTTTCACCCGCTCAAACACGGTTGAAGTCGTCAGCCCAACCTGCTCCGCAATGGCCGCATTCGACAGTCGTGCATCACTCTGCAACAATTCTAATATTTGATGATCAATTTCATCCAGCATAGCCACTCTCTCGTATTTTATTCGTCTTTTTCTTTTTCACACCAAATATTTTACGGTTAATTTTGCATTTGTCAATATTATTTTCTACATTTCTTTCTTTTTATCGATAAACACCTTTTTTCAACACCAGCGATACAATTGAAGTGTAATCAAACCTCATCACGTTCTCCACCCGATTCTTGCGATCATTTATTAAAAATAATCTCCGATATCTGCGTCCTAAATCTTCGAAATCTGCGTTTAAGGTTCCTGTTTTTTTTATTTTACTTTAGATCGCACACTCAAGAATTTGATATATCCGCGGGTTTTTTGGAGAATTGGTGGTTGCAATTGCGGCTTCACTGGTACAATCACATGCTTATGAAACGGACACTTTTTATTATTTTCATTTTGCTATTGTTTACGAGCTGTCAACCAGAAACGGCCGTTCTACCCACCATCGCCGCCGTTGCCGAACTACCAACGACCTCAGAGCCAGCTCTGCCACCTGCCAAACCTGCACCAGCCAACACCGTTGTTGTTCCAGACACACCTACCCCGCTGCCAACGGTTGTGCCGACAGAAACGGCCGTTCCCCCCACCTCCACCCCACTCCCAACCGAAACGCCCTTGCCCACACCCGCCCCAACACTGACCCCCATTACCCTGCCTACCGTCATCGTTACCACCACCCTGCGCTGCGAAGATCGCATTCCAGATGACAATCTATTGAGCATCGTTTCTAAAATCTTTGGTATCAGCCGCGATTACGAACCAACAGATTTAGTTGCATTGTCCGATTACCTGCCGCACGAAGTGACACTTGGCTACCCATCCGAAGTACGCGCCGTAATCATCGACCCACTCACCATGATGATCAATGACATGCGAGCGGCTGGTTTAGATCCCCAAATTTTGTCCGGCTACCGCAGTTCTATTGCCCAATCCATTGCTTTTGATAAATGGCTGCGCGAATATCCAGACCGCGCCATCATTCTCAGTGCGCCTCCAGGCCACAGTGAACACCAGTTGGGGACAACGGTTGATTTTGGCTCACCTGAACTGCCAGACATCGTTGGCGAACCTGGAATCCAGTTCCATACCTATTTCTATATGACCAGTGAAAGCATCTGGCTGGCCGAAAATGCACATCGTTACGGATTTACACTCAGCTTTCCCCGTGAAGCATTTGAAATCACCGGTTTTGCTTACGAACCGTGGCACTATCGTTATGTTGGTATTGATATGGCAACACGTCTCAAAGAAATGAATACCACGCTGACCGAACTTTTGCTGAACACACAGCCAGCCCCGTGCATCCCATACCAATCGTAACCAACCGGAGGTCACGACAGTGTCTTGACCCATTGCAAATTCTACAACCAGGACAAAACGCTGTTTTGTCCCCCGAGGAGAAGGTTTAATTGCGAAAGTTTCATTATTTGATAATTCGCAGTTTCATTACAATAATTTTGTTTGGCCTCATAACTTCATGCCAAACAGTTGAGACGTCAATTGCTGTCTTACCAACAACGGCAGCAACGGCCGTTTTCCCCACACAACCACCACTG
>QQUD01001007.1 GCA_008501785.1 Chloroflexota bacterium | reverse complement strand
GCGATTATCGCTTTCACGAAGCAACACAATTTCCAAAAGGCCTACGTGGGCGACTCATGTCTACCGGTTTCAGCCTTGGTTTTGGCACAGGTATGGGCATGATGGCCATTCCGCCAGCCCGCAAACTCATCCAAAAATATCTGCTGCCAAGTCCAGGTGAAGGGCCATCAAAAGAAGTCCGCGACAACGGCTATTTTCGCTCTGTCCTGTTGGGCAAAATTCCGCAGCCAAATGGCGCTGAAACATGGATTAGAGGCAAAACTGCTGGCACCAGCGACCCCGGCTATGGCGAAACAGCAAAAATGCTGGGCGAATCTGCCCTCTGTTTGGCACTAGATGATTTACCTAAACGAGGTGGCATCCTCACCCCTGCCGTCGCTATGGGCATGACACTCATCAAACGCCTCCGCCATGCCGGAATGACTTTCTCTGTTGAGCCGTGGTAAAAATGGTTTGGAGTTTGGATAAAATGATTCTCAATTCGTTCAAAAAAGATTACATTTGCTCATTTTTTGAATGCATTTCCAGATACCTTTGCACCCATTTTTCCGTTAACGAATCTGATTGTTTTCGCATACGTCGCTCACCAAAAGCCAAAGGTGTAAGATGTGAAATACCAAGATAATTTAAAATATCAGTTGCTGTTTTTTCATACGAATTGACAAAATCTTCGTAGACGACAATAAATGGTTGAACACCTGATTGTTGAAAAAATGACAGCCACGCAGCCTCATGAATTGCAGTCTGTGTAATAAATTGCGTAATAACTTCTGGTCGAAATTCAAGCTCCGGCAGCACCTGTGGATTGTCTTTTTCCCAAAACCAGGCCATTCCTTGAATAAATTTCATCCATGAAATGGCTTGCCGAACTTTATTGCGTCGTGTTATCCAAACAAAACGCAAACCAGGGAAACAAGCATTTAATAATTCGATTTCTGGTATTTGAGAGCCGCCAAAAGCACCCTCAAGCTGCATTATAAAATTTTGCCAATACAAACGCATTACTTTGCCTCCCCAAACACCATTATCTCCCTGACCTTCTTTTAACACTTTTTCTAAGTATTCGCGGTCAGATTTCGTTTGCCATTTTTTGTTCCATCTTGCCACATGCATCGGGCCAAAATATTCGTCAGGATTGCCCGCTAAACCACTGTTTCGCAATGCTTCACACAACAAAGTACTACCAGATCGAGGTGTTGCACAGATCATGTAATGTAATGTATTTCTCATCATCACTCTTTTTTAAATGCTAGATGGTCTATTGTTAGCGAAATATTACCTGTGACTCCCAGGGTTTTCGATGTTTTATCTTTTCTTCGGCAGGCCAGCCCATCGTCATCAACCCTTGTGGCTCCCAATCAGACGGCAGATCGAGCATATCGCGCACAAGCTGTGGCACAAACAGCGGCGCACACAGCCAGCACGTCCCCAATCCAGCCGCATGAGCCAGCAGCCACAAACTCTGCGCCGCCATCGCCACACTTTGCACCGCCATCATCCGCTCTGCATTGCTGCGACGTGCATCAGGATAACTGTCCATGTCGCTCATCGACAAACACACCGCAATCACAATCGGTGCTCCCGTGATGCGACCACATGAACGCGCAACATCCCGTTCCACAACATCTGGACTATCCCCATCTGCTAGACGATCTGTTCGCAACCGGGTCCCCATTGCCTCAGCCAATCTTTCTTTATCAGCCGGTTCAGTCAAAACTGCAAATCGCCACGGCTGTCGATTATGCGCTGACGGCGCCCACATTGCCGTCTCCAAAATTGTATTCAGCAGTTCAGGAGACACAGGCTCATCCCGGTAACGCCGAATCGCCCGCCGACTCTGAATGAGTTTTTTTACTTGTTCAAATTTCATAGATTTTTTTAGATTACGGCCGTTCCAAACCATGCCGCTCCAACAATTCATCATCCGAGAGGAGAACGGCCGTTTCCCCATCCGCCACAACTTGCCCATTATCCATGATAATCGTGCGCGGGAACAGTTCTTCTACCAGCCGCATGTCATGCGTCGAAACCAGCATCGTCACCGGCAGTTCACGCAGCAAATTGATCAACGCTCGTCGTCCACGCGGGTCTAAGCCCGCCGATGGTTCATCCAAAATCAATATTTCCGGCTCCATCACCAGCACCGTCGCAATCGCAATCCGCTTTTTCTGCCCAATGCTCAAATGATGCGACAGCCGCTCACCAAAATCGGCCATCCCCACCTGCCCCAACGCTTGCTTCACACGTGCCCGCACGTCTGCTTCAGGCAAACCCATGTGCAGCGGACCAAATGCCACATCTTCAAACACAGTTGGCGAAAATAGCTGGTCATCAGGATTTTGAAAAACCAATCCCACCTTGGCTCGAATGCGAGGTAAATTTTGTTTGGTGATAGGCATACCGGCAATGGTTACGGCCGTTTCCCCATCCCCCAAAATGCCATTCAAATGCAGCATCAGCGTACTTTTGCCAGCCCCATTGGGACCGACCAGCGCCACTTTTTCACCCTGCCCAATCGCCACCGAAATATTTTTCAATGCATGGTAGCCATCTGGATAATGGAATGTCAAATTTTTTAAAAGCAATGTAGAAACACGGCCGTTTCCGTCCCGACCCTCATCAACCATTTCTTGTTTCTTATGAAAAACAGGCATAAATCCTCTAAGAAATTGTCAATTGTCAATTGCTAATTGCCAATGAGCATTCTTTGACAATTGGCGATTGACAATTAGCAATTGACAATTTTCTTTTCTACATAATCCGTCCAATAATCTGAATTAATACAATGCCACCCAGCGCAACCCCAGCCAGCACCCAATCATGCCGTTCCATTTGATGCGGGTTGAGCGTGAGAAAACGGCCGTCATACCCACGCGATACCATCGCCTGATAAACCCGGTCACTGCGGTCCAGACTGCGCACCAATAGCTGCCCAATCATGTTGCCCGTAATTTTGGCTCGCCACCACAAAGACCCTCCACCAGCACTATCATCCATTCGCGCACTACGCGCTTCACGCGCCCGTAGCAGCCGCATCGCCTCCTCCACCAGCACAAACAGATATCGATACATAAAAGCAATAATCGTCACCAAAATGGCAGGCACACGCAAATGAGACAACGCATGCATCAAATCAGGAAATTGGGTCGTCATCGTCAACAATATCGCCATCTGCACCGACAGCCAGCTGCGCACCAAAATGCTCAAAAACCGGATCAACCCAGCATCAGAAATCGTCACCACTTGATTACCCAAGTGCCAAGTCCAAATAGGTTCACCAGGGAGTGAAAACATGACGGTAACGGCCGCTAACATAAAAGGAAGAATAATCAGGGACCGCTTCAGCATCAGTCTCACAGAAATCTGCGCCCGAAAAGCAATTAGCAGCACCATGCCCCAGGCCACCATATAGCCACTCCACGCCCCATCCGGCAGCAGCACGTTCGCCACAATAAATAACAGCGTAATCACCACCTTGACACGTGGGTCTAATTTGTGAATGGAACTATTTCTATGTTGATATGGATCGAATTTATTTGTAAGCATAAAAAATTGTTTCCAAACTACAAGCTTTACAATTAAGGCGATATTTTCTTTTACCCAAAATAAATTTTGGGTCTGCCAGATCAAACATGTTTATGGAAGTTAAATAAATAATCAGGTAATAGAAAACTACAAAATGTGGCCCTGTCATTCCCGCGCAGGCGGGAATCTACTCGACTACGTCATGGATTCCCGCCTGCGCGGGAATGACAAGTTCCCTATTACCGTTTTATTTTCTTAACGTTCATAAACATGTTTTCTGACTCAGACGTCGAATTCATTCGATGTCGCCCCTTGCCCACTCACCTACAGATGACATCGACGATTGACGACGCAGCAATCGAGCAAGAACGGCCGTTATCCCACCTACCACCAACACACCCACTACGCCAGCCAAAATCGTTGACACCCCCGTTTCACCCAAAAACGGCAGCGTATAATCCGGCAGCAGTTCAAACGGCGCAGATTGACCGGCTTCGAGAAATCCTTGCTTCTCAGCCACCCATTCCAAACCGTCAGGCAAAGCCGACGCGAAAGGCGAAAACAGCGTAATGCCCAAGGCAATCAGCAATCCACCAACCACCCAGCCGCCACCTTGAACAGATTCCTTTCCTTGCAGCAAACCAGGCCGAATACGCGCAATAAATCGCACCGCCGCCACCGTAATCAGCGCTTCACCAATACCAATCAAAGTATGAATCCCAACCATTGCCGGGATCGCCAACCCAAGGCTGGTTGTGCCGCTAAATCCAAGCAAGAACGCAGTAACCAATGCCGCGATAATCACCGACAGCCATGCGCCGAAGCCGATAACGGCCGTTTTCATCCCCCGCCCCTTATCTTTCCCAAATTGATACACGCCATACCCCACCATTCCCGGCACAATACCCATCACCAGCACATTCGCGCCCATCACCACCAGACCGCCATCTTGAAACAAGAGCGCTTGCAGGATGATAACGGCCGTCATTGCCAACATGCCCACCCACGGCCCCAGCACCACAAACGCCAGCGTCGCCCCAATCAAATGACCCGATGTGCCACCCGCCACCGGGAAGTTAATCATCTGCCCTGCAAAAATAAACGCCGCCATTACCCCCGCCAGCGGAGCCAGCCGTTCATCAAACACCTCACGCCCTCGCCGTACCGCCAGCGCCAACACAACCAACGTCACCAACCAGCAAAAGATGGAAATGAGCAAGCTCAAAAACCCATCAGGAATATGCAACAAAAACAATTTTTCTGGTACGCCATCAACTGGCATGGGAGCGTAAAACATAACAAACTCCTTCAATTTTATAATTTGAGAATTGGAAATTTGGGCATGGTCAAAAATAAACAGATGGTCTTTACACATCTTGGGCGACCACAAGGGTACGCCCCTACAA
>QQUD01000714.1 GCA_008501785.1 Chloroflexota bacterium | reverse complement strand
ACTTAGGAACGAGGAATAAATAATTCTATGAACATTAATTTGTCATTCCCGCGAAGGCGGGAATCTACTATTCAAAAAGATGGATACCTGCCTTCGCAGGTATGACATGTTCGGGTTTTAAAAAATCTCTATTCCTTAGGGAGAATATCGAGAATGCTTGTTGTAATCGACAATTACGATTCCTTTACCTATAACCTGGTGCAATATTTTGGAGAGTTGGGCCAGGAGATTAAGGTGTTTCGCAATGATCAGGTGACGGTGGATGAGATTCGGGCGCTGAATCCGGATCATATTGTGATCAGCCCGGGGCCGGGTGAGCCGGATGATGGTGGCGTTTCGTTGGAAGTGCTGAAGGAATTGGGTGCGACGACGCCGATTTTGGGCGTGTGCTTGGGACATCAATGCATTGGGCAGGCGTATGGCGGTGAAGTGGTTCGTGCGCCGCGACTGATGCATGGCAAAACCTCGAATGTGTATCATGAAGGTAAAGGGCTGTTTTTTGGTGTGCCGAGTCCGTTTCAGGCGACTCGGTACCATTCGCTGATTGTGGAAGAGCCGATGCCAGATGTGCTGGAAGTGACGGCGTTTACGCGAAATGGTGAGGTGATGGGGGTGCGACATAAGGAGCATCCGGTGGTTGGTGTACAGTTTCATCCTGAGAGTATATTAACAGAACATGGGAAACGAATACTTCAGAACTTCCTAGACGGGCGGTCCTGATTGACGATTTATGATTTACGATTTACGATTTGACGTTACGCGAACTAATAATCGTAAATCTAAAATCGTAAATCGATATATTGAGGTAACTATGTCTGTTTCTCACGGATTTGAACTGGTAAAAGAACAATTTGTTGAAGAGTTGAACACTGAAGTTAGGTTGTACCGGCATGTGAAGACCGGCGCGACGTTGATGTCGTTGATTAATGATGATGAAAACAAGTCATTTGGTATTAACTTTCGCACTCCACCGGACGATTCTACCGGCATTGCACACATCATGGAGCATTGTGTGTTGGGCGGCTCGCGCAAATATCAGGTGAAAGAGCCGTTTGTGGAACTGGTGAAGGGGTCGTTCAAGACATTTTTGAATGCGATGACGGCTTCGGATTGGACGACTTATCCAGTTGCCAGTACCAATCAACAAGATTATTACAATTTGGTGGATGTGTATTTGGATGCTGTGTTTCATCCACTGATTAAGCCACATCACCTGGAGCAAGAAGGGTGGCATTACGAGATTGAAAATCCTGATGAACCGCTGGTGTTTAAGGGTGTCGTCTTTAATGAAATGAAGGGGGCTTACTCTGCGCCAGACAGCATGGTATACAAGTATAGTCAACAAACTTTGTTCCCTGACAATATTTACCGATTTGATTCGGGTGGCGATCCGAAGGCGATTCCGGACCTGACCTATGAGCAGTTCCGCGACTTCCATGAGACGTATTATCATCCTTCTAATAGTTTTATTTGCATGTATGGGGATGATGATCCAGAAGAGCGGTTGCGCCTGTTGAATGAGTATTTGCAGGAGTTTGAAGCGAAGGATGTTGATGGTTCGGTGGCGATTCAAGACCCATTTGCAGAACCGAAGCATTTTAGATTCCCATACAGTGTGGAACCGGGAACAGACGTTAGCAAAAAAGGGTTTGCGCGTGTTAATTGGATGCTGCCAGAGCAAACGGACCCTGAAATGTGGATGGCGTTGAGCGTTTTATCATATGCTTTGATGGGGACGATGGCGTCTCCGCTGCAAAAGGCGTTGATTGATTCTGGTTTGGGTGAAGATACGTCGGGCGGCGGCTTCTCGATGAATCTGCGGCAGCCAACGTTTTCTGCTGGACTGAAGGGGATTGCGCTGGATGATGCGGATAAGGTGGAGCAGCTTGTTTTGGAGACGTTAACGGGTTTGGTTGACAATGGCATTGAGCCAGATATGGTGGAAGCGGCCGTTAACACGATTGAATTTAGCTTGCGTGAAAATAACACGGGTTCTTTTCCACGTGGTTTGGCGTTGATGTTCCGCTCGTTGTCGTCGTGGGTGTATGGGCAGGACCCATTGGAGCCGTTGATGTTTGAGGGGCCGTTAACGGCCGTTAAAACCCAGCTCGCCCAAAACCCTACCTTCTTACAAGATTTAATTCGCACCTTCCTGCTGGCAAACACACACCGTGTGACGCTGGTGCTTGAGCCAGACCCCGAACTACAGCAGCGTGAAGAAGCGGCTGAAAAAGAACGATTGGCCGGTGTCAAAGCAAAATTAAATGATGGAGACATTCAGTCGTTGATCAAACGCACTGCTGAATTGAAAGCGATTCAAAGTGCGCCAGATGATCCGGCTGAATTGGCGAAAATTCCGCGATTGACGCTGGATGATTTGGATAAAGAAGGCAAGACAATTCCCATTGAGGTGTCCAGTCACAGCGGGGCCAACATCTTGCATCATGATCTGTTTACGAATGGGATTGTGTATCTGGAAGTGGGTTTTAATGCCCATGCTTTGCCGCAAGAACTGCTGCCCTATCTGAAGCTGTTTGGTCGTTCGCTGACCGGCATTGGCACTGAAACCGAAGATTTTGTGAAGCTTTCGCAGCGGATTGGGCGCAAAACGGGCGGGATTTACCCAACTACCTCTATTTCTAACAAGCGGGATGCGGATGACGCGTCTGCATGGTTTTTCTTGCGCGGTAAATCGACGATGGAACAGACGTCAGACATGCTGGCGATTATGAAAGATGTGCTGTTGACGGTGAAGTTGGACAATCAGGAACGATTCCGGCAAATGGTGTTGGAGTCGAAGGCGCAGTTGGAAGCTGGCTTGATTCCTGGTGGACATCGTGTTGTGAATACGCGGCTGGGCAGCTTTTTTAGTGAAGGCGGCTGGGCAAGTGAACAAATGGGTGGCGTTTCATACCTGTTATTTCTGCGAGAGTTGGCGAAGGCTGTGGAAAACGATTGGCCTTCTGTGCTGGCGAAGTTGGAAGAAGTGCGCCGTATTTTGATCAATCGCACAGCAATGTTGTGTAATGTGACGCTGGATGCTGAGAATTGGGCGGCATTTGCGCCGCAAGTGCATGAATTTATTGGTACGATGCCGGAACATGATGCGCCGTTGGCGGTTTGGGAGTGGGAGAAAACGGCCGTTTCCGAAGGCCTCACCATTCCTGCCCAAGTCAATTACGTGGGCAAAGGCACCAATATTTACAAACTTGGCTACCAGCGGCATGGTTCGATTTCTGTAATCAACAACTATTTGCGCACCTCGTACCTGTGGGAGAAAGTGCGCGTGCAGGGTGGGGCGTATGGGGCATTTATCACTTTTGGCAGTCAGTCGGGTGTGTTGAGCTACCTTTCCTACCGCGATCCGAACTTAATGGGCACGCTGGAAAATTACGACAATACGCCTCAATTTTTGCGGAAAGAAATCCATGAAGATGAATTGGTGAAGAGCATTATTGGGACAGTGAGTTCAATGGATGGTTATCAACTGCCAGATGCAAAAGGGTATACGTCGATGATTCGTCATCTGACGAATGTGACTGAGGAGTACAGGCAGCAGGTCCGGGAGGAAGTGTTAGGCACGTCACCGGCTGATTTTGTAGCGCTGGCGGATGTGTTGGAGCAGGTGAGGGATAATAGTATCGTGGTTGTGCTTGGTTCTTCGGATGCGATTAAGGCGGCGAATGCGGAAAATGATAATTGGATGATGGTCACTAAGGTTTTGTAAGTGACGGTCATGTTTTTTGAACAATATGAATAAATAGTTTATACGGATAGGGAGGAATACGGATATATTCTCTTTTCTTTCTCTGTGAATCTCTGTGTAACTCTGTGTAACTCTTATAGGAGAATTGGAGAATGCCTTTAAAAGCAGCGATTGCGGGGGTAATAAACGGCCGTAATCTCACATTTGAAGAAGCGGAAGCCGCGATGAACACGATTATGAGCGGCGAGGCGACCCAGGCCCAAATTGGCAGCTACCTGACGGCACTGCGCATGAAGGGTGAAACGGTTGGCGAAATTGCTGGCAGTGCCAAGTCAATGCGGGCGCATGTTGTGTCTGTTAAACTGCCGATGACTGAAATGGGCAGCATGATTGTGGATACCTGTGGCACGGGTGGTGATGGCAAACACACGTTTAATATTTCGACAACGGCCGCTTTTGTGGTGGCTGGGTATGGCGTGAAAGTTGCGAAACACGGCAACCGTGCGGCCAGCAGTAAATCTGGCTCGGCCGATGTGTTGATGGCGTTGGGCGGCAATTTGTCGCTGACGCCGGAGCAGGTTGCAGAATGTGTGGCTGAAGTCGGAATTGGCTTTTTGTATGCCATTCATCATCATCCGGCGATGAAATATGCGATTGGACCACGTCGTGAGATTGGGCAGCGCACGATTTTTAATGTATTGGGACCGTTGACGAATCCTGCCGGAGCCACGCACCAGCTTATTGGTGTGTATGCACCTTCGCTGACAGAGCCACTGGCGCGGGTGCTGGGTACGCTGGGCAGCAAGGCTGCTTATGTTGTGCATGGTGCAGATGGATTGGATGAACTTTCTACAACGGGTGTGAATCAAGTTAGCTATTTGCATGATGGCTTGGTGACCACTTCGGTGATGGACCCGGCTGATTTGGGTTTGGCAACTGCCTCAATTGATGATTTACTTGGTGGCGAGCCAGCAGAAAATGCGCAGATTATGCATGATATTTTGAGTGGTAAGGAAACAGGACCTAAACGAGATATTGTGCTGTTGAATGCGGCGGCGGCGTTGAGTATTGATTGTGGCGACATGAAGGCAGGTTTGGCTGAAGCGCGGGAATCGATTGACACGGGTCAGGCTTTGCGTACGCTGGAAGCGTGGGTGAAGATGACGAATCGTTTTAAATAGGAAGCTTCATACGGATATGGGGGAATACGGATTTTTTTTTTGGTTTGCATCTGTGTTCCTTCG
>QQUD01000909.1 GCA_008501785.1 Chloroflexota bacterium | reverse complement strand
CTTTAGCCCACACATCATCTGGAAAATTAGAAAGAGTTTCTTCCGCTTCATCAATTAATAACTTCACTTCACCATTCTTACCCTGTAATTCCAGCACGCGAGCCAGAGTCACTTGATTATCAGCTCACCCAACTTCATCACCTATCTTAGGTCGAAGGGCCAAGGCGTCACGCAAAAAAGCTTCGGCTTTTGACAAATATCCTTGCTTCCAATAGACATTTCCCAAATTATTAATGAAATGCACTTTTTTATTAAAGTCACTAGATTTGCCCCCATACTCGTTATAACCTTGCTCAAACGCTTCCTTAGCTGCCTCGAAGTTCCCCATATCAAAATATATCGATCCCATATTGAGAAGGACATTTGCAAAATCATCATCAAAAATTGTGTCAACTAAAAGCTTTTTCGCCTGGTTATCACAATCCAATCCTTTCTCATAAGCACCCATTCGCCGATACAAAATGCTTAAATCTATTAAAGTTCGAGCGGGAACAATGACATCTTCAAGATGTTTTGCCAGGCTAAAAGCCATCTGCAAATAATTTTCGGCCTTTCCCCAATTGCCGTGCCTAGTTTCGCAAATTCCCAAAACCCGCAAAATATCAACATGCACGACAGGCACATCTACTTCATTCAAACGATAAATTCGCAATGCTTTCTCCGCTTCCTGTATAGCATCGTGCAAATTATTAGCAAAATAGAAATCCCATGCCAACTCCTGGTTAATCTTGGCTGCTAAATCTTTATTAGGTAATTGTTGGGCATGAGACAATGCTCTTTGATGGATCATCACTGCATTTGTAAAGTGTCCTATTGAACGCTTCAGCTTTCCATATTGACACTGTAGCAAAAGTGTCAGTTCAGAATCAGGTTTAGGGCTATTTGCGATGACGGCAGCTAATATTTCCTGCCACAGCCGCCAATATCCCAACCGGTCTGGCAATATAAACACCTGTGCGATTAACTCGGCCGTTGGCTGCCAACATCCTGGAAGCTTCAGCGCAAAATCTAAAATCCTGATCAAATTGTCTACATCTGCATTCAATTTAATCAGAGATGCACTATCATGAATTTCAAGAGAGTTTTTGTGCCAAAAGGCTAATCCATTATTTATCGCCTGCACAAAACCTGGTTCAGGTTGGGAAACCAATCTCATCGTCGTCATTGTTTACATCCACTACATACTACACGGCTGTTGCCTACAATTACTACATCACTAACCTAGAAGACTCACCCTTCAACTACGCTTTCGCCCATGGCACTGCTTAAATTTTCGCCCACTCCCACACGGACACGGATCATTGCGCCCGCTTTTAGCAAATGCTTCATCCAGTTTCTTCGAATCCTGTACAGACACCCATTCCATCACGCCATTCGCCGGGCGCTGCTGCTGCAACAGCGAAGCCATCATTTTCATCGGTTCGTCCACATGATTAAAAAACGCCTTATATCCTGCACACAAATAATTCAGCCCCGATTCACTATCAGGCGTTTTGATGAACCGATTTTTAGGACATCCACCATGACACGCAAACCGCACCTCACACTCTCGACAGTAGCGCGGCAGCGAATCCAGTTTGTGCTGTCCAAATTGTCGCTGTTTTGCCGAGGCAACCAATGGAATCAGCTTGTTTTCTTCAATATTGCCCAATAAAAAATCAGGCTCAACGTAATGGTCACAGGAATAAAGATCGCCGTTGTGTTCCAACGCCAGCGCATCGCCACAAGTTGGCGCAAACACACACAAGCTGCCAGGATGTCCCATCCATGCTCCCAGCGCCACGTCAAACATTTGCACGTAGGTGCTGCCCACGTCGTGGCGCACCCATTCATCGAAAATGGTAGAGAGAAATGTGCCGTATGAAACGGCGCTGACCGACCGCCCCGTCACCTCATCCCCCTCCTGAAACCCCGTCTCATTCTCACGCTCTACAATCGGAATAAACTGCATAAACTGCGTCTGCACCTCATCCCGCAAAAAGCGATACACTTCCAGCGGAAACGGCGCATTTGCCGCATGAACCGTTGAAAGCACATTAAACTCAACGCCATGCTTTTGCAGCAGCCGCAGCCCATGCATCACCTGGTCAAATGTCGGCTGACCACCCTTGTTCACCCGGTAGGCATCATGCAATTCACGCGGACCATCCAAACTCAATCCAATCAAAAAGTTACGCTGCTTAAAAAATCGACACCAATCATCATTGAGCAGTGTCCCATTTGTTTGCAAAGCATTGCTAATGCGCGTTCCCGGTTTCTTAAATTTCTGCTGAAACGTCACCGCCTGCTCAAAAAAGCCCAACCCCATCAACGTTGGTTCACCACCCTGCCACGCAAACGTAACTTCAGGACTGTTTTGTGATTCGATGTATTGGCGTGTATAGCTGCGCAGCACCTCAACCGACATGCGAAATTGACTGCCTGGATACAATTCTTCTTTTTGCAAAAAATAGCAATATTTACAATCTAAATTACAAATTGCGCCCCGTGGTTTAACCATCAAATGAAAAGCCGTCGGTGTCATCTGTTTCATAAATGCATTCCTACACAACCATATTTTGATAATGATTTTAAACACAAAGCAATAAAGTTACAAAGGCTCAAAGAGAAAGAAACCATTTTCAATTTTCTTCCCCATGCACCTTTGAATCTTTGTCATAAATTCCCTTCCTGCTATAAAATCCCTCTATGAAATTCATACCTTTCCACGAAGAAATCAAAGAAGCACTGCACGAACCAGGCTGTGCTTTTTGTCGAATGCGCGATAAAACAGCCTTCTCTTTTGTTGATGCTATCCTGTTTGAACTAGTCAACGATCCACAAAGCCGTATCCTCTTCAACAAAGCACGAGGATATTGCGATAAACACATGGGATTGCTGCTGCTCGAAGGTCATGCACCCGGAGCCGCCATTCTCATGGATGGCGTGATGAAAACATTGCTGCGCATCTTGCAAAAAAACCCCAATGCCAAATCAAAACCTTCTCAGCTCAACAAACTATTACAACAGGTAAAACTAGGCAATCGCGAGTCACTAAAGATGCTTCTCACTGATTTAGAGCCAGAAATCCCCTGCCCAGTCTGCACACACATCGAAGATTTAGAAAATAAGTATACACACACACTGCTTAAACAGTTCACCGGTGAATACGGTTTATCAGAAGATTTTCGCCAGTCGGATGGGCTGTGCTTACCCCATTTGCGTCTGGTGATCTCTCATGCAGGTCTTGGTGATAATACTCGTCTTCTGCTGGAAATGCAGGAAGCCATCTGGCAAAACTTGGAAGAGGAGTTGGCTGAATTTATCCGCAAATGTGATCATAACGCCCGAGATGAGCGCATATCCGACATCGAATCTATCTCACGCATGAAAGCGATGACGCTGATTGCGGGTGCTGACTTAATGCCGAAGAAAGGGAAATGAATTGTAAATGGTGAATGGTGAACCGGTTTACCATTCATAATTCACCAATCACCATTAACAATTTACCATTCAGGAGTCATCCATGTCTATTCTCAACCAAATACATCAACACCGCTCAATTCGTGAATATTTACCAGACCCGGTGCCGGACGATTGTTTAAATGATATTTTGGAGGCTGGGATTCGTGCTTCATCTTCTGGCAATATGCAAACGTATTCAATTATTGTCACAAAAAGCCGGGCGCTGCGGGAGCAGTTGCACAAGCCGCATATGGAACAAAACATGGTTCTGGATGCGCCCATTCTGCTTACTTTCTGTTCGGATTTTAACCGGATGCGCCACTGGCTGCGGTTGAATAATGCGCCAGACAACTTTGATAACTTTATGAGTTTTATGATTGGTGCAATTGATGCCACGCTGGTTTCGCAAAATGTGGCGCTGGCAGCGGAAGCAAAAGGGCTGGGCATTTGTTACATGGGCAGCACGCTGGCGAATTGTGATGAAATTGGCCGTATTTTGCAACTGCCGCCCAATGTGGTGCCAGTGGTTGGTTTTTCGCTGGGCTACCCAGCAGAAGACCCGGCACCCCGTGACCGACTGCCACTGCATGGGTTGGTTCACCATGAGACCTGCCATAACTATTCAGATGAGGACATTCAGGATATTTATCGGGAACGTGATGTGAAAGGATGGGAGCGATACATGTCGTTTCCGCATCTACGGCAGATGATTGAAGCGTCTGATGTAGAGAATTTGGCCCAGATTTACACGAAGCTGAAGTATACACGTGAATCGCACCAGCGGTTTTCACAAACAGTCTTGGATTACCTTTCAGAACAGGATTTTATGAATCAATAGTCGATCCGTTTCAATATCTTTCCCTCCAAAAACGCATTTATCGTAGGGGCGGGATGGCGCGGAGTTACCTTTTCAGAAACAAATGGCGTAATCTCCGCGCCATCTCGCCCTTTTTGGTTGGCACACAAGAGGGCGAGGCAATCGGGGAAAAGGCCATTTGTTTTATCAACCGCACGCCCAATTGCTTAGCCCCTACCATTACCAATTTTTTTATAGAATTGTATGAGCGGGAATGACATGTTTTTAAACCTTGTCATATCGAGGTTTGCCAGGAAATCCCTATCTCCATTACAGAAAATTGGGATTTCTCAGTGGGCTTCGAAATGACATGCATGAAAATCAACTAGAATCAGCCGCAGGTTTTGAGTGTGCAATCTGTTGTTTGCTCAAATCTGTTGTTGTTCCTCAGAAACTCAACAGGATCTCCTCAGTTCGCAGTCAGGACCCAATCAGGCAAATCGATTAACCTGTTAAACGTAAAGGGTAATGCTCCCAGTCAGGCCTGACAACATTCACCAAATGCCCCAAACAATTTATTTATTTTTTATCCATGCATTTGGCTGTGTGTCACTGCTTGTGTACTGGATGCCTACTGTAAAGGAGTTTCTGTTATGTCAGTTCGTCAAAAAGTTGGTCGTGTTCTGTTTGCTTTGTTGGCTATTGCTTTGCTGGTTGGTGTTCCCACTTCAACTGCTTTTGCTGGTTGTTCTGGTTCTACCCAATCGTCCTGCACCTAAGATTATAGCAAACTGGATTGGTTTTTCTAATATTACCAATCCAGTTTTTTTCACGCCTCTCTATTTTGCAGTTCTTTAAGTTCTTCTTTTATTTCAACTGCCCAAGCATGATTTGGGTATTTTTTTACTTTCTCAAAAGCATCTTCAATCAAATTTTCCGCTTCATTTTTTCGTGCTTGCAATAAATACACCTCAGCTAAAGTCAAAAGTGTATTTGCCCATTGAATCTCGTCATTAATTTCTGGCCATAATTCCAAAGCCTCAAGCAAATAATTTTCTGCATCTCCAAACTTGAGCTGCTTCAAATATACATTGCCTAAATTATTCCAAAGAATTGCTTGTTGTTTTAAGTCACCTGATTCCCGCAGGTATTGGTTATTTGCTCTGTTAAATGCATATCCTGCAGCCTCCCACATTCCTTGATCGAAATAGAGCAAACCGAAATTCACAAACACATCAACTTTATCATTTTCATAAGTTGTATTCAAAAGCACATCTGATGCCATGCCAAAACATTCCATCGCTTCTGGTATATTTTGTTGCTCACGATATGCTAAACCCAAACCCATGCAAGTACGAGCAACAACCACAGGCATATCAATTTTTTTTGCCCCCCCTAAAGCCTCTCTTAACAATTTTATAGCTTTGGCAACATTTCCTTGCCGTGTTTCAACAAGCCCCAATAATCGCATAGTATCTACCATTTGAATGGTTTTGTGATTTTGCAAAGATTTATAAATTTGCAATGCTTTTTGACCAGATATTTTGGCATTATCCAAATCATTTTGCCACAGATAATCCCAACCCATTTCCATCATTACGTTTGCCAACAAGTATTCATCTTTCGTTATTTTTGCATTATGCATAGCGATAAGATGTGCATTTATTGCTTCTTCTAATTGCCACAAAACTCGAAGCAATTTCCCATAATTGATTTGCAAACGCACTAAATTTGGCGTGGGTGATTTAGGCCCATTGGAAATCACGATTTTCAGTTTACTCACCCAAAGTTTCCAATACCCGTTTCTGTCTGGCAAAGGAAACGCCTGTATCATTAACTCCGCAATTGGCTCCCATAAGTTCGGCAATTGCAAACCATATTCCAAAATTTGAAATAGATTATCTTTTTGAGGATCAATTTCCCTTATTGATTCAGCATCCAAGTCAATGGTTTCAGACAACCAATGGTTCAAACCATTATTGATTGCCTGCACAAAAGCTGGAGTCGGTTCTGAAACAAGTTTACGCATCTTCCCCTTCGGCTTCTTCCCACCAGTTAGCAATTTCATTCTTCACAAACGTCTCTGTCAGACGATGCACACCATACTGCTTCTCATGCACCCCACCGCGCACCTCCAGTAGCGAGCGGCGCTGCAACTGCTGCACGGCCGGCCAATATGCCGTCTCATCCAAGCCCGACAATGTCTGCAAATAACCCGAATCGCCTCCCATTTCGGCCACCAACGGCATCACCCCCAACAATGTGCGAGACTCGTCACTCAAAGTGTGCCACGTCTCCCAGTAAATATGTTTATACAAACCATCGACCTGACCAGCCCGCCCAGACTCCAACACATCCAGCAATTTTTCAAACGGCAATATCTCAAACAATCCCACAACGAGTTTCAGCGCCTGTGGATTCCCCCCGACCAGTTTATAAACTGCTTCCAATTCTTCGTCTGATACTGCCATCGCAACTTCAAGAGCCATATCAGCCGCATACTCCCGCATCAGGCGAATTGAATCATTTTGGGACAGCTCATCCAAATTAATGGTATACAATCCGGCGTCACTTTCAGGCTGTATGCGCGTGGTTAACAAAAAGCGGCTAGGGTCTGCCAATTCGCGTAATTGATCCATCAAATACGCGGTATCTTCTTCGTGTTCCAGGTTATCAATAATCACCAGATGCGGGGTCCACTGCAACCGCTGCCGCACCTGAACCAGCCGCTGCTCAAACCGTGGATTACTATGCTCACCAAAAAAGTGTGAAGCCAATTGGGTGATTAAATATTCAAACGTCACTTTAGGCGCATCAGATGAGCGCTCAACTGAACGATGAATAATCCTTATCCAGACCACATCATCATAGGCAAATACTCCAACTACTTGCCTCGTCACAAAATCAGCTAATGATGTTTTGCCAATACCGCCTAAGCCAGTCACTGCCACCACCCAATTGTCATTCGTAATCGTCAATCGCTTCAGTAATTTTTCAATGGCCTCGTCTACACCAAACAATTTTTTATAGGTTGGTGGATTAAATTTTGACAGAATGACTTGACGGTGATGTAATCGTGCTTCACTTTCGCGGGTCATGATGATCTTTGTCAAATTATCAAGACCATTACGCTGCATGCGCATAACTGTTGCATCAGCCACATTCATAATATTCCCAACTCTGATGACAGAATTGTCATCAAAGAAACGGGAACGAATTACCATTGCTTGATCTTGTGCTTCAATCTCAAGTTGATCGACAGCATCTATCAAAACCTGATTGGTTGCACGCCGCCAACGTGTGGGCAAATGTTCGACATCTTCTTTACGTCGCTGCAGCCGAACAATCAGGAGGTACTCTAACAACTCCTCTGTATCACTCGTCTGTTTTTTCCACTTTTTGAGGGTAGCAAAAATATCTTTATAAAGGTCTTGAAATTTTATTGGTTGGTATGCGGTCATATCCTTTCTCCCACCTACATATTACACATTTCATCAAACACTTTCTTATTTTAATGGCAGAAATGCAAAAAGCCCATTTCTTTGTATTTTCGCATTATTGCGCCTCTGAAATGAGTGACAATGTATGATAGATTGTTGATAGATCATCAGTACTCGAGTTCTATATACTGATTGCATAAAACCCTATATGCCATTGGGGACTAAGATTCTCTATCTTAATGCACTTCTAGGGGTGTGTCCAGTCGAATGCGGAGTGGTTTGGTACTTTATTTATCAGCCACTCCGCTACTATTTATAGGCGCTTCCTTAACTTTTTTTCATACTTGCATACGCCAAAAACACAACTATCTATTGGAAGGTTGTATGTTTAACTATAATGAATTTGATTTGCCTGAAAAAATTGGGATATTGTTAACAACTGGATTTGAAGAGGGAACGGCCGTTTTCTGTACCGATATGTTACGTAATGCAGGTTTACCCGTTTCTGTTATTGGTACTTCGAACCAGTTAATTAGAGGAAAGCACGGTATAAAAATCGAGCCAGATCAAGCCATCGGAGACATCGATCCAAATCAAAAATTCCGCTTGATTATCATTTCAGGGGGGCGTCAATATATTACTTCAAGTATGACAGACCCACGTATCTATAATTTATTGCAACAAACTATTCAAACAAACGGTTATATTGCACCTATTGCCCGTGCCAAAGAATTTTTAGAAGATGCTGGTTGCTTTTTTACTGACGACACCTCTTACATTGTCAGTAACAATGACAAAGCACTCAAGGATTTTGTAGACGAACTCATCCAGCTTGCTTCTATTGAATTTTTGCAACCAGATATTGTGCAATAAACAGTTTTAGAATAATAGTTGCTAAGGAAATAACTGGTCCATTTAGACTGGTTCAATCTCCAAAGATTGAACCAGTCTTGACTAATCTGTCAATTCCCCGACTGCCATTTACTAGAACATAATCCCCTATTTTTATTTGTAGATCAGGCGGGGCTAAAAAACGACCTGTCCCTTCCACACAGCTAGTAGAACCAGAATACGTTTTGATACGGTTTGGATCGAGGCCAGTAAATACTCCAACCTTAAGGAACCAATCACGCAACACCCCAACCATGCAAATCAACTTAGACTTGTCATGGCCCATTGCATTTTACCAAAGGCCAAAAGCTTTTCGAAACCAACTGACGCCCTCACAAATCCAAATAATTGTTTTGTTTTTGAAATCGCTGTTATTATTTGTTTCATTATCAAGCATCTGTATCGAAAAGTTGAAATTTATGGTTTATCAAGATTTTTTCAAACGTATTTTACTTATTATTATCATGCTTGCTTTTGTGGTAATGGCATGGTATGTACGATCAACCCTTGTCCTTGCTTTCATGGCTTTGGTTCTGGCAGTTGGGTTAAGCATTCCGGTCAACTGGTTACAAAAACACAAATGGCCCCGTGGTTGGGCGATTGCTTTAACGATTCTCATTTTCCTAATCATTTGTGGATTAATTTTTGCTATTCTATTACCCACCATTTTCAACGAAATGGTCAAATTGGTTCTGTCGATCCCGGCTGCCTTTGGTGTCACACTAGAGTTGTATGAACAACTGCGCAACACTAACGAAATTGTAGGTGAGGTTCTGCCACCAAGCAGCGATCTTTCAAGTGTGGAAGTTTTAGAAGGAGTTGTCGCGCAATTACTGAGTGGATTAGGCCAAGTTTTAGAAAGGGGCATTCCAGCTATCCTTTCTGGCGTAGGCGATGTTGCCGTGGCGCTCATCAATTTGGTACTGGTTCTATTTCTAGCGATTTTCTTTTTAGTTGACCCACTCAGCTATGTACGCGCCAGTTTGTACCTTATTCCAGAGGTCCATCATCAATCATTACTCAACCTTTGGAATGTGATGTATGACACGCTCACCACATGGCTCCGTACATTGATGCTGTCCATTACCATCATCGGCTTTCTGGTGTGGTTTGTTTTGGGTGTGATTATGGGGATGCCAAACTCATTAACAGTGGCCGTGTTTGCTGGCGTGGCTACGCTTATTCCCAATATTGGGTTTTGGCTGCCGCTGGTACCAATTCTTATCTTTAATCTAGCATCTGAGCCAGGTTTGCTGCTTTATGTGATACCCGCTTATCTCATCATTCAAACGGTTGAAAGTAATTTTATTACCCCAACTATTGTCAGAGCACAGCTCAACATTCCAGCGGCGGGAATGATGGTCTGTCAACTTATTGCGGGTATTGCATTTGGCCCATTGGGCCTGCTGCTAGCTGTACCAATTGTGGCTGTCTTGATTGCGATCATACGGGAATTGTACAGCTATGGGTGGCTCGGGTTCCGAGGTAAAAATTTTGAGCTTAGGGTGGATGAAAACGGCCGTTTAACCCTAAAAGCGCCATCAACGGGAGATTAGTGGGAAACGGCCGTTTCTTTTCTCTCGTGTCAAAACGCTCGGATTTGAACCGACAACCTCTTCAACCTCAAATTATTCTTTACCAGGAAAATATCCCATTCTAGTCGGGCTATCTTCCCAATTCATCACAAGAAATTTCCTGAATAAAATAATACATCTGCCTCATGACATCCCGATGACACATTTTGTACAGTGCAACCATTAAATTGTATGAGGTGAAAATAACTGACGACGATTTGACGGCACTGTTCCTGTATTTGAAAACGTTGGATACGGCCGTTTCCACAACGGAGTAACTGCTCATGAAAGATTGGTTCTTCTCACGCAATGGCGCAATTTCGCTTTCTGTCCTCACCTTGTTGTCACAGGTTTGGCGCGGTTTTTTGGATGCGATGTTCATCCTGCCCAATGATTTTGGCGACGAAGGTTTAATGCAACTTGCAGCCGTCATTTTCACCCTGCTTTTCACTAGCTGGGCGTGGGCGCTGTTCTTGACTTGGCAGGGCAGTCGTCGCGGATTGATTGCCGCATTTGTCATCAATGGATTGGTTTTAATAGTCATTCCGATTGGCTGGTTGTTTTTCTACTGTCCAGCAGACTGTCGGGCAAATGCAGGCGTTTTCAACTTTGCCAATTCGCTGAATCTCGTGTTAGGGGTGTTAACGGCCGTTTCGCTCACCTTCCATCTGCGGCAAAAGCCCCAGCCAACGGTTGGCGCATCAAGGTTATAACCATGCGCGACAGAATATTTCTGGCTTGTAATGGGGAAGAATTGGCACGCGCTGCCTATGATGACAATGGGGATTGGTCGGTCAAACAGATGCTGTCAGATAAAGGGGCATGCAGTCTAGCAGCCAATCCGCTCCACAAGGGTGCGATTTATGCCGGAACCAATGGCGCTGGCGTTTTCCGCTCAGACGATCAGGGACAAAACTGGCATGCGGCAGGTCTCGCAGGACAAATTGTCAAATCGGTTGCGATCAGTCCACACGATCCTGATGTCATCTACGCGGGAACCAAACCGCCCTGTATTTTCATCTCGCGCAACGGCGGCCAAAGCTGGCACGAATCGGCATCATTCCGCCATATTCGCGGTCGTCGCTTTTGGCGCTCCCCAGCGGAACCACCTGATTGGCGAGCGTATGTGCAGGCGATCACTATTTCACCCACCAATCCCAATGTCGTGCTGGCTGGCATTGAGTTTGGCGCAGTGGTGCGCAGTGAAGATGGCGGAAATAGCTGGTCGAACCACGTAAAAGGCACGCTGCGCGACTGCCACGACATGATGTTTCATGTGCGGGACGGGGATTGGGTGTATGAGTCGGGTGGTGGCGGCGCAGCGTTGGGGAAGGAAAACGGCCGTTTCTGGCGCAAAGCCAACACAGGTCTAGCCAAACGGTATGGTGTAGCCTGTGCCGCAGACCCAGAACACCCCGAGGTTTGGTACGTCACCGTCGCGCCCAGTCCGGGCAAAGCGTATGGTAAACAGGCAGAAGCCTACCTGTATCGCGCATCTGCCGGAGCCGCATGGCAGCCGATTGGCTGGCAGCCGCATCCCCTGCCACAGATGCCTATGGCACTGGTAACAGACCCAGATGCACCCGGCCATCTCTATGCTGGATTAACGTTTGGAGATGTGTGGCACACAACCGTTTATGGCGATAACTGGCAAAAGCTGCCCTTCAATTTAGGCAGAATCTGGCGGTCGATGATTGTAATTTGAGTGAGGAACCATGAACAAAACAAAACAAGTATTGATTTTGGGCGCAACGGGTAATGTGGGTGGGGCCGCAGCCCGGGAAATGTTGCAGCGCAACTGGCAGGTGCGGGCCGTGACGCGGAATCCGCAAAGTGAAAAAGCACAGGCTTTGGCACGACTTGGCGCAGAGCTGGTGCAAGCAGATATGGATGATCGCGCATCGCTCGATGCTGCATTTGATGGCATGACACGCGTGTTTAGCGTGCAATCTTGGGGTATCAGCGGGGTTGATGGCGAAATCCGACAAGGAAGGAAAGTAGCAGAGGCAGCTAAAGCGGCAGGTGTGCTGCATCTTGTTTTTGGCTCGGCTGGCGTTGGTGAATCGGGAACAGGTGTGCCGCACTTTGAGAGCAAGGTGGTGCTGGAATCATACATGCGTGAAGAATTAGGCTTGCCGACAACGGCCGTTCGCCCTGGCCCCTTTATGGAATTGATGAGCCAAAAGGCATTTTTTCCGGCAATGGGGGCGTGGGGTGCACACGGTGCAAAGCTGGCTGGCGCTATCGCGTAACGGACATGGCCCATGATTTGGTCTAATATGATTGAAAACGGCCGTTTGGCTCAATCTGGTGCCATTGCAGGAGCTGCCTCCGCGTTTGCGTTCGCCGTCATCCACGACATCTTCATCAGCGACATTTGGTTTTCGCTGTTGATCATGATGGCTGCAGGCGCAATTTGCGGTTTATGTGTGAGTTGGAGCTTTAGACGGCTGATTGCAGAGCCATCATTAAAAAGCTGGCTGGTTTACAACCTGCTTTATGATGGCATGTTCGTGCTATTGGGGGTTGTATCGGTACTTTTTTTTGAACCAGTGACGACGATGGCTGCTTTGGTGGCTGCCAATGGACCACCTAATGCGCTGATTCTTCAGGCGTTGCCAGTAACGGCCGTTTTCACCCTGGGGATGGCAATCGGAATCACTTTGTTGTACAGTGGTCATCACACTCGTAGGAGCGCTTGTTTTGGCGCTGTTTTGTTGACCTGTTTTGCACTCATGCTGCTGCTGGGTCTAAACGTCTCCGTCATTGGATTGGTCAAAATTCCTTATGGTTCACTTTATCTTATCATAGAGATGTTTGTGCTGATTTTTCTAATCAATGCGGTTTATGTGGTGGTGTTCCTAATACTGAACGCCTTGCCTCTTCAACTCATTCGCTGACATTTTCCCGGAAGCTTTGCACCAATGCCTAAGCAAACCATTGGCCGGGGAACACAAATCAACTGCTACAATGGTAATTACCCATCAACAAAGCAGATGGCAAATTGTTGCTTATCATAATACGTTACAAACGGAGTAGTCCGGTAAAATGATTGAACAAACATCACCAACCATCAACCCACATCACCAGGTTGAGGTAACGGCCGTTCCCCAGCTATCGAACGGTTGGTTAAAGGTGGCTCGTGTTATCTGGATTGTGTTGGCGTTGGCAGCAGGAGCCATTTTGCTCACATCGCTGCCTAATTATACACAAACATTTAATGGACAACTGGCTCACGTCTCGGAGCAAAATCAGAATACTATCACAGCCATTTTTGCGGCTCTGACCGGTGTGGCATCGCTGGCAACTGCGGTGTTGTCCTTTGTTTTGGCGCTGGTCTTCTTTCGCCGCCGCTTTACCGAGTCCGTTGCTGCTGGCCTTTCCTTTTATCTACTGTTGTATGCCGTGATTATGGCTGGCCCGCTGGAGCATTGGAGTGCGTATTGGCTCAACGACCAATCGTTGGCCTTGCGTTTGCAGGCCGGACTAATTGCTGTGCCAACGATTGCTTTGCTGGTGTTGTTTCCAAACGGCCGTTTCGTCCCAAACTGGTCGCGCTGGCTGCTACCTCTCTCCACCCCTTGGGCAATCGCACTTTTTCTGCTGCCCACTGAGGTTCCGACGGCATCTACCAACACCACCTCAACAATCATAATGGTGCTAGCCATTGGCTTAATCGGCTTATTCGCCATTGGGTTTTACACACAATATTATCGTTTCCGTTATGTTTCTAATGCAATTGAACGGCAGCAAACCAAGTGGGTGATCTATGGGCTAGCTCTCTGGCTGGGGTACATGATGCTGTCTTCCATACCCTACTTCTATCTAGAACAACTGCCGCCTGACGCTCCTGCCCCCTGGTGGGGTGCAATCAGCGTGCTGGGCTGGTTTTTGTCATTGAGCATTGTGCCCATTTGTCTGACGGTTGCAGTCACACGTAACCGGCTGTGGGATATTGACATCCTGATTAACCGGACGTTGGTGTATGGAGTGTTAACGGCCGTTATCGTCGGCCTATATGTAGCGGTCGTTGGTGGCATCGGCGCTTTATTTCAAACACAGGGAAACACGCTGATCACACTCATCGCCACCGGTCTGGTTGCTATCTTGTTTCAACCGATCCGGGAGCGGCTGCAGCGAGGTGCGAACAGATTGTTATACGGTCATCGTCATGAACCATTTGAAGTACTAACACGTTTGGGGCAGCGTTTAGAAAACACAATGTCACCAGAAACCGTTTACCCAACGATTGTAGAAACGGTGGCGCAGGTATTAAAGTTGCCTTATGCAGCGATTGCTGTCAATCATCATGGGCATGTGGAAACGGCCGTTTCCTACGGCAAACCCACTCCACACATCATCAGCTACCCACTCACCTACCAAAGCGAAGAAGTCGGTCAATTAAACGTGGGGCCGCGCCAACCGGGCGAAACATTCAACGAAGCAGATGAGCGACTTTTGCTCAATATTGCACGGCAGGCAGGAACGGCCGTTCACGCCGTTCAGCTCACCGCCGACTTGCAGCAATCCCGCCTGCTAATTGTCACCAGCCGCGAAGAAGAGCGCCGCCGTCTACGGCGCGATCTGCACGATGGATTGGGGCCTTCACTGGCCGCACAAATGCTCAAAATTGGCTCTGCACGCGCCTTGCTTACCGACCAGCCAAACATGACTGATCAGCTGCTGGCTGAAATGGAATCAGACATTGAAAATACACTTACCGATTTGCGCCGCATTATTTACAATTTGCGCCCACCAGCGCTCGATCAATGGGGGTTGGTTGGTGCACTGCGGGCCTATGCCGAAACCTGTGAACAGAATAGTGGCGAAGCTCAATTAACCATTCACATCGCAGTGCCAAAACCGCTGACACCGCTGCCTGCTGCGGTTGAAGTGGCCGCATACCACATTGGGCGTGAAGGTTTAACCAATGTAGTGCGCCATGCTCAGGCATCCCATTGTGTCGTACAATTGCGGGTAGACGGTGGTGAAAACGGCCGTTTGCACCTCACCATTCAAGACGACGGCCAGGGTCTAAAAGATAACGTGCCTACGGGCGTTGGTTTAGCTTCAATGCGCGAGCGTGCAGATGAACTAGGCGGATTATGTGTCGTTTCTGGTGAAAAAGGTGCAGGGGTGCGGGTAACGGCCGTTCTGCCACTGATACCAAACACGAGGTCCCATGTCAACACTTCCTGAATCAAAGCGTAAAGGAACATCCATGAACACCATTCACATTTTAATTGTCGATGATCATCAACTTTTTCGTGATGGCCTCAGGGCGCTGATTCTCTCTGCACCCGATATGGAAGTCGTGGGAGAAGCATCAACCGGCGCGGAAGCTGTGCAGGTTGCAGCAGAATGCAAGCCAGATGTGATTTTAATGGATGTACAAATGCCAGCTATGGATGGCATAGCAGCTATGGATGGCATAGCAGCTATGGACGGCATGGCAGCCACCCGCACAATTATCGAATCCAATCCCCAAATCAATGTGTTAATGGTGACCATGTTTGAAGATGACCAATCTGTTTTTGCTGCGATGCGTGCCGGAGCCAGGGGTTACGTGCTCAAAGGGGCCAAACATGATGAAATGCTGCGGGCAATTCGTGCTGTCAGCAGTGGTGAAGCAATCTTCAGCCCCACCATTGCCGCGCGCATGATGACCTTCTTCACAGCGAGTCGCGCTGTTATCCCTCAAGAAACCTTCTCCGATTTAACAGACCGCGAAATTGAAGTACTTTCGCTCATTGGTCATGGTAAATCGAATGCCGACATTGCTAAAGCGCTCACCATCAGTGTAAAAACTGTTCGCAATCACGTTTCGAATATTTTCAACAAACTGCAAGTTGCAGACAGGGCACAAGCCGCGATAAAAGCCAGAGAAGCCGGATTGGGCAAGTAAGTTCTTATCACGCCCACAAACACCAATTGAAATAAACAAAAAAACGACAATATCCCAATTTTTCCTAATCCGCTGCTACCAATTCCAAAGGCATCTGCAACACATCACGCAAAAACTGCCCAGTATAGCTATCTTCCACCTGCGCCACCTGCTCAGGTGTGCCAGTTGCCACAACCTGACCACCCCCATCGCCACCTTCAGGTCCCAGATCAATGAGGAAATCGGCCGTTTTAATCACATCCATATTGTGCTCAATCACAATCACCGTATTGCCAGCATCCACCAGCCGATGCAGCACATCCAACAGCTTTTGCACATCGGCAAAATGCAAACCCGTTGTGGGTTCATCAAGAATGTAGACCGTACGACCCGTTGCTACGCGACTCAGTTCCTTCGCCAGCTTGATGCGCTGCGCCTCGCCACCGCTGAGCGTGAGCGCACTTTGCCCCAGTTTGATGTAATCTAGCCCCACATCGTGCAGCGTTTGCAGCATTCGCGCAATCTTCGGATGGTTGGCAAAGAACTCAAGCGCCTCTTGCACATCCATCATTAACACATCCGCAATCGTTTTGTCTCGGTAAACGACTGCCAATGTCTCGTGATTAAAGCGTTGACCGTTGCATTCACGACATTTCACCCACACATCGGCCAGAAAGTGCATCTCCACTTTGCGCTGCCCATACCCAGAACATGCTTCACAGCGCCCACCTTTGACATTAAAGCTAAATCGTCCCGGTTTATACCCACGCAGCTTGGCTTCCGGTGTGTTCGCAAACACCTTGCGAATTTGGTCAAACAGCTTGATATACGTCGCCGGATTCGAGCGCGGTGTCCGGCCAATTGGGTCCTGTGTGATGTTGATCACCTTATCCAGATGGTCCAGCCCCGTCAAACGTTTATGTGGACCGGGTGTGCGTTGGGCATTGTTCAATGCACGGGCCAATGCCGGTTCCAATGTTTCCGCAATCAGGCTGCTCTTGCCGCTGCCGCTCACGCCAGTCACACAAATCATTGTACCCAACGGGAATTTGACGTTGACATTTTTCAAATTGTGCAACCGTGCGCCTTCCAATTCAATTGATCCATTTTGTGGAACACGTCGCTGTAAATCATTGGGGGCCGTCACACGCAGCGTGCCGCTCAGGTATTTGCCGGTGAGGGATTCGGGGTCGCCCATAACGGCCGTTGGCGATCCTGCCGACACCACTTCACCCCCCATCACACCAGCGCCCGGTCCCAAATCCACCAACCAATCCGACTCAAGCATCGTTTCTTCGTCATGCTCAACAACCAACACTGTGTTGCCCATGTCACGCAGTTGATGCAGCGTCTCAATCAACGCCCGATTGTCTCGTGCATGCAAGCCAATCGACGGCTCATCCAAAATGTAGAGCACGCCAACCAATCCACACCCAATCTGACTCGCCAACCGAATCCGCTGCCCTTCCCCACCCGACAACGACGGCGCAGACCGATCCAGCGTCAAATAATGCAGCCCCACATTCAGCATGAACTGCAATCGGTCACGAATTTCCTTCAACACTTCTTCAGCAATTTCAAATTGCTCTTCATCAAGCGTGTGGGGGTTGGAGATTGGGGATTGGGGATTAGCTGAACCATTCACAGCATAATGTTGTCCGTTGACTGTTGACTGTTGACTGTTGACTGTTTTCTGTTTAGCTCCCAAGCTAACAACCCATTCATGTGCCTCATCAATCGCCATCGTCCCCACTTCGGTCATGGTACGACCACCAACAAGCACACCACGTGCTTCGGGACGAAGCCGTGTACCTTCACATGTGGGACAGGGTTGTTGATTCATAAAGCTGGCGTAAAAGCGGCGCGTGTATTCTGATTTGGTTTGGCGGAAGAGACGGTTGACATGAAAGACGATGCCTTTTAACGGCCGTTTCGACTCCCCAGACCAAGACTCATCCGCACTTTCATATTTAAAATGAATTTTCTCCTCACCAGAACCATAAAACATCATGTCGCGGAACGATTGCGGTAATTCTTGCCAGGGTGTGTCTACATCGAGGCCAAAATGTTCAAAAATTGCATTGATTTGTGTCTGTCGCCAGCCATTTTTCTTCTTGCGCACATTGCCATACCAGCGCAGCGCCCCATCCATCACCGACAACGTCGGGTCCTCCACAATCAGGTCCAGGTCCACCTGCATCTTCGTCCCAATGCCGTGACACTCTGGGCACATGCCAATCGGCGAGTTAAAGCTAAACAACTGCGGCGACAGGTCAGGAAAGCTGAACCCACAGTTCGCACACGCATTGTGTTCACTGTGCATCAATTCCTCGTCACCGAGGTCAGCTATCAACACACCTTCACTTGCGCGCAGCGTCGTTTCCACCGAATCCACCAGCCGCGACAGAAAATCATTGTCAATCGTTTCTGGAATTTGCAGCCGGTCTACAATCAGTTCGATAGTGTGCTTTTTCTTTTTATTAAGTTCAGGCAGATTAGTCGTCAACTCTGCCAGTTCACCATTGACACGAGCGCGCGCAAAACCATCTTTTCGTGCCTGTGTCAGCGCATCGATATGCGTTCCTTTGCGATTGCGAGCGATGGGTGCCATCAGTTGGAACTTTTTACCGCTGGGTAGTTCGGCCAGTTGGTGCGCAATCTGTTGGGCACTTTGTGGCTGCACAACCGTGCCGCAGTTGGGGCAATGCGGTGTCCCCACCCGCGCAAATAAAACGCGCAAATAATCCATCACTTCGGTGACAGTGCCCACAGTTGAGCGCGGATTTTTGCTAACCGCTTTCTGCTCAATCGCAATCGCCGGACTGAGACCCAGGATTGCATCCACTTTCGGCTTCTCCATCTGCCCTAAAAACTGCCGCGCATACGAAGATAGACTTTCCACATAACGGCGCTGGCCTTCAGCATAGATGGTATCGAAAGCCAACGACGATTTTCCGCTGCCGCTAACGCCGGTCAAAACAACTAGCTTGTTTCGTGGAATAGTGACATCAATGTGTTTCAGGTTGTGCTGCTGCGCACCACGCACGATGATATTTTGAGGTTCCATATAAGTTTTTATCTTTTGCTATACGAACGTTTGTTCTGATTAATTGATACTATTGTAGCATGATTGAAAAACGGCCGCTACCGTTCCAACCTTAAAACTATCGGCAGTATATCCTGTAATTCCTGACATGTTTTGTCAAGTTTAGGAACCGCTACAAAAAACATGCATTCTTAAGCACCTGTATTCCTAACCATATCAATCTGCTATCAAGCATTTGTTTTGGCAATTATTATCGGATTGGTAAAAGCTGAAACAGTTTAAACAACTTTTAAAGAGTTTTTAGGTAGCCGTTTTTCATTACCACCCGATACACCCACTTTACAACTAATTTGTCACCCACTCGACTCAAAAATTAAGAAATCATCCATTTGTTTGGGATCGCGTTAGATGGGCACTATCGATGCAAGCATTTCTTTGGTCGATGGCATTGCTGTCTCCCACCTATTTAGCCACACTTCTATGGTTATGGAAACATGGTTTGCAGACTTTAGCTGTTGTTTTGCTTCTACCACCACTGCTTTTGTCAGCCATCGTGATGGTTTTGATATTTGAGATAATTTTATTGAGGAGATAAAAAACGGCCGTTTCCATCACAAACCAATCAAACTCTAACGACGACGACCCAGCAGCCGCAAAATAAAGAGGAACATGTTAATAAAGTCCAGGTACAGTCGCAAAGCGCCCATGACCGCAACC